>NZ_JAMBMW010000001.1:0-222531 GCF_024208055.1 Candidatus Nebulibacter yamunensis | reverse complement strand
CACCTGTTAAACGACGAAACTCATCTGCTGCTAACTTGTTTATCGTTTCCCATCTCATTGATCATATCCACCTTTAATTTTTAAATAGCTATTTTGCTAGATTAAATACGGTTTGGAAGGAACTCTATTGCAACCAGATATTCGAGGGCAGATAAAGGAAGCATTAACGACATATGTTAAGGGTGGTTCTGCGCAAGAATTTGCTCTTGCAATACATAAGATTAATGATCAATGTAATGCGTATAATGCAGGAATGATTCCTTCGTGTATGGATACAGGAACTCCAAAATGTAATACTGCTCCAGGACAAGGTTTGGCTGTTGGAGGTATTAACACTAATTACTTCGTTGCGAACGAATATCATAACATCTCGCAATCTAAGGCAAGTGCAGTTCAGGCTCATAGTGGTAAAATAGCGAGTCGTTTAGATAAATTGCAAACAATAACTGAAGAAAGGTTAGCACGTTATAAGCGAAATTATACTCAATTAAACCCTGCTAAACTTGCACAAGCAGTGATAGGTGATTATGTAACAGGTTCTTGGCGTTGGGGTTCTCATTTTAAGCAAACTGGACGAGATTTTTTGCAAAATACCAACAATAATTTTCTTAATAAAAATGAACTGACGAATGAGGATAAAAAGGATCTTTTAAACGCAATACGAGATTTGCAAACACAAATCCAAATGTCGAGTGATTTTGGTAAAACTAGCTCATTTAACACGAGACTGATCTTTCTAGAAAGTAAAATAAATGAACCGTATATTGAGCCCACGCTTTAGGGTTTGGAGCTAGTTAAGTTTTAATAAGACAACCCTGATTTAAACTTGACTTCATTATAAAAAGCTTAGACACTCCCTATACTTAAAACTCTCTGATATTGGCTTAAATTATGTTTATCGTCATGCTTATTATTGGCTATCTTCTTGGTTCTATAAATAGTGCCATTCTCACCTGCAAACTATTAGGTCTTCCGTCCCCTAGAACAATTGGTTCTGGTAATCCAGGAACGACAAATGTTTTGCGTTTAGGCGGTAAGAAAGCGGCAATAATTACCCTTTTAGGAGATGCAATTAAAGGCTTTGTTCCAGTTATAATTGCCCATGTTATTGTGTTAAGCAACACTGAAATTGGATACGTTGCCTTAGCCTCTGTAATCGGTCATATATTCCCGATTTTCTTTAGCTTTAAAGGTGGCAAAGGTGTTGCCACTTTAATCGGTGTAATGCTTGGTTTTTATTGGATAATTGGGATAATTTTCTTAGCTGCTTGGCTATTATGTGCGCTTATTACCAAATACTCCTCACTTTCTGCTTTACTTGCCACAATCATCTCATCGATTTGCATCATCTTTATGATGAACTTTAACAGTGCATTACCTTTTTTAATGATTACGATTATCGTATTTGTGCGCCATCATGAAAATATTAAACGTCTGATAGATGGTACAGAAAGTAAAATAGGTCAAACGAAAAAGCAATAATGTTTTTGTTGTCATGTCTAACTTTATTTGACTCTTAACTCTTTGTTTTTCTCATACTAAATGCGTACAAATAACACATGTAACACGCAATAAAAAACGCCAAATAGTGAGGCATGGCACTTGATTCAAAAGCACAATTTTGAAATAAATTTCTATCCTAACTTTTGGCGGGATGCAAAATAGTTGGCTTTAAGAACCTTGGGTCTTTTTGTTTATAATCTAAGGTGTAGTGTAGACCTCTACTTTCTTTTCTACGCATTGCTGACTCAATCATAAGCTCAGCAACCAGCACAAGATTTCTAAGCTCTAACAAATCAGCAGTAACCGTAAAGTCTGAGTAATAATCGTAGACTTCCTGACGTAATAGCTTAATCCGGTTCATTGCTCGCTGTAGGCGCTTATTACTACGCACAATTCCAACATAGTCCCACATACAACGACGCACTTCTTTCCAATTGTGACGAATAAAGATTGCTTCATCTGAATCTTGAACAAGTGCATCATCCCAAGCAGGTAAGTTAATGATTTTATCAAATTCTAAAAGCTTACGTTTAATATCTTTTGCTGCTGCAAAGGCATACACTAAGCATTCAAGAAGTGAATTACTCGCCATGCGATTAGCACCATGAAGCCCAGTATAAGTCACCTCACCTGCTGCATATAGACCTACAATGTCAGTTCGCGCCTTACTATCAACCATTATCCCACCACAAGTATAGTGTGCTGCAGGTACAACAGGAATTTGATCTTTAGTTAAATCAAAACCATATTTTAAAAGCTCTTCATAAATCATTGGGAAGTGAGTCTGGATAAACTCTGGTGATTTATGTGTAATGTCTAAATAAACACATTCTAAACCATATTTTTTCATCTGTAAGTCTATTGCTCTAGCAACAATATCTCTTGGTGCAAGCTCAGCCCGCTCATCGATTTGAGGCATAAATCGTTTACCATTAGGTAAGCGTAAATATGCCCCCTCACCTCTTAATGCCTCACTTAATAAAAAAGATCCTGCTTTGGGATGATAAAGACAAGTGGGGTGGAATTGGTTGAACTCTAAATTAGCAACTCTACATCCTGCTCGATAAGCAATTGCAATACCATCACCACTTGATACCACAGGATTAGTGGAATATTGATAAACGCGTGAAGCACCACCTGAGGCAAGCACAATCGCGCGCGCTGAAAAAGTTTCTATTTTATTTGTCTTTAAATTAAGTGCATAGGCACCAACACAACGCTGCTGCTGTAATATCAAATCAACAACATTATAGTATTCAAAGACTTGGATATTTTTATTGTTTTTGATCAAAGTTGTTAGGGTTGTTTGCACTTCTTTTCCAGTTGCATCTGCTGCATGTAAAATGCGTCGATAAGAATGCCCCCCCTCCATTGTTAAATGGTAATAATTCTCATGTTTACTATCTAAGGTAAAGTTAACCCCTTGATTAATTAACCACTCAACACAGCTTTTGGCATTTTCAACCGTAAAACGTACAGCTTCTTTATCGCACAAACTATCACCTGCAATAAGCGTATCTTGAATATGAGACTCTAGCGAATCACCTTTGTCCATTACAGCTGCAATTCCACCTTGCGCGTATAGGCTTGAACCATCACCTAGTGCGGATTTACACAAAATAGCGACTTTACAGCTATCTGCCAAATTAAGAGCAGCAGTAAGTCCAGCAGTTCCAGCGCCTATCACTATTACATCTATTTCATCAAGCATCTTTATTTAATTTTATTAAACTCATGGAGTGAGGAGATTATACTTTAATTTCATGTTTGTGAGTTAGTATCTCTTTATTTTTAGGTTTCACACACTATTTTTACACCTAAAACCACTTTATAATACAAAAATACTCCTTCCTAATTGTTTAAAAGAGCTAAAAATGTTTAAAAAAATAATACTAATAAGTGCGATTTCTGGAGTTTTACTCACAAGCGCACATGCGGGGCTTTATGTTGGAGCGCAAGTTGGTATAAGTCATTCATCTAGTGAACTTAAGGCAGATAATAATGCTACAACAGGTGTTTTATTGGGTTATCAATTTCCTATTTTCCCATTGTTAAAATTAGGAATTGAAACCGAATTTAACTACCTCAACAGCATGGTTAAACAAAACGGTCAAACCGGCAATTTAATGACAATCCCATTTTATGCAACTGCTAACCTAAACCTACCACTAGGACTAAACTTGACTGCTAAATTAGGTTATGCATATAACCGCATTAATGGTGTTAATGAAAGCGCCTTTCCTAATACATTATGGCGCCCTGCTGTTGCTATTGGTATCGGATACCAAATACTTGGATTTAATGTCTTCTTTCAAAGCAGTCGCTATTTTCTTTACAATCGCGGAGAACAACCTTTTGCTGATGCCTATACCTTTGGTGTAACTTATGAATTTTAATGATTTTAGTGCATCTGTGTGAATTTGAAAACTTTGCATAAAATATGCGAAACTTATACCACTTGAACAACTTAGAGTTTGCCTAAAATCACTTTAACAAAATTTAAAACAAATCAATTAAGGGAAATCTATGCACATTTATGCAGTTACTAGCAGCAACTTAACAACAGAAGCTGTATTTATATTTGAAGATACACAAAGCAACATTGATGCTATTCAAAAAGCACAAGAGAAGGGGCTTTTCAAGGCAAAAAATGCAAGCAGTTATTTTGTGTTAAGTAATGGAAAAGCTTACATTGCGATTGGTTTAGGCAAAAAAGACAAGCTCAATATAAGCACGATTCGCAAAGCTATCGGTGCGCTTTACACTCAACTTAAATCGCTGAATATTGATTCCTTTTCTATTGATAGTACACTTTTGGGAGATCATCATAGTCGCCTATTTGTTGAGTCATTTTTAAATACAGCTTATGTTTTTGATCAGTTAAAGTCGGAAAAAGAAACTTTTAAACTGAAACAAATTGATATTACAACTTATGCGATTGAAGAAACCAAACATGATATTAAAATTGCGCAAGCCATTGCCAATGGTCAAAACTATGCCAAAGACTTAAAAAACTTGCCTGCTAATATCTGCACCACAGACTACTTACTCAATGAGGCAAAAAAACTCACCGATGCACACAACAAATGTAGCCTTCATTACATTGGTGAAGATCAAATGCTTAAGCTTGGCATGGGCTGTATTACCGCAGTAGGTCAAGGCTCAAAGATGCCAACTTATATTGCTTGTATGGAGTATTATGGTGGTAATAAAGATGATAAGCCCATTGTACTTGTTGGTAAAGGACTAGTCTTTGACACAGGTGGGATATGTCTTAAGCCATGGCAAGGCATGGGTAGTATGAAAATGGACATGGGTGGAGCGGCCTCTGTATTTGGCACAATGAAAACCATTACTGAGCTAAATCTACCAATTAATGTTATTGGTGTTGTGGCATTAGTTGAAAATTCAATTGATGGTAAATCATATCGTCCAGGTGATGTCTTAACCAGTATGAAAGGCATTACAATTGAAATTGGTAACACTGATGCTGAAGGTCGTTTAGCGCTATGTGACGCTTTGACTTATATTGAACGTTACAATCCAAAAGTCGTCATTGACATTGCTACTTTAACTGGAGCGATGATTGTATCATTAGGCGGTGATTTAACAGGCTTATTTGGTAATAATGATGCTTTAGTCAATGATCTTAAAATTGCTTCACAAGAAAGCTATGATCCAGCTTGGCATTTACCCTTGTATGAACCTTACCATGAACATTTGAAAAGTGATGTGGCAGATATGAATAATATTGGGGGAGCAGCCGCTGGCAGTATTACTGCTGCCTTATTCTTGTCTCGCTTTACCGAAAATTATACATGGGCACATTTAGATGTCGCCGGCAGTGCGATGAAAGGTTTTGAAAAAGCAACTGCAACTGGTCGTCCAGTACCATTATTAACACAATACATTATCAATCAAACAAAATAGCATTTTTTCTATTCGCTAATAATATCTTTTTCTTCTTGTGATCTAGTGGAGATAAAATCACATAGGCAACAGGAACGATTAACAACGAAAAAACCGTTCCAAAACAAAGCCCACCAACGATCACCCAACCAATCATATTGTTCGAAATATTTCCTGCTCCTGTTGCTAGTGCTAATGGAAGAGAACCTAACACCATTGCAGATGTTGTCATTAAAATAGGACGCAAGCGTGTAATGGCCCCGACTTTAACTGCTTCAACAAGACTGACTCCCTCTTTGAAGTTTTCGTTTGCAAACTGAGTAATTAAAATTCCATGTTTACTAATCAAGCCAACCAGCGTAATTAAACCAATATTTGTAAAGAGGTTCAAATTTCCACCTGTTAATAATGTTGTAATCAAAGCGCCAACTGTAGATAAAGGCACAGTCAACAAAATAATAAAAGGATCGACGAAACTCTCAAACTGGGCAGCCAATACCAAATAAATAAAGATCAATGCCAAAGCAAATAATCCGAACATAGTTCCATTTGAAGATAAAAATGCAGCCATACGTCCACCATAGTCAATACTCGCCCCATTGAGTTGAGTTTGACTAGCAATTTTATTCACCGCATTATAAACCTCACTCATGCTATAACCATCGTTAATATTGGCCGTAATCTGAGCCGTGTTAACCCGATTATATCTAAAAAAACTACTTTGTCTGACTTCTGGTTTGATCTTGATTAAATTTGATAATGGAATCATTAGACCTGATTTACTTGGTACATAGATTTTATCTAAACTACCAAAACTTGAAAGGTCTTGTAAATTCATTTGCACTAATACTTGATAGCTTTTTTCATCAGTCTTGACATCGGTAATATGTTTCCCACTCATTAAAATACTAAAAGTATCTGCAATATTCTGTGGATCCACCCCAACACTTGCAGCCAAATTGCGTTGAAACGTTACATTATAAGCAACGTTATCAAACTTAAGACCATTATTAACGTTATTTAAACCTAGATACTGCATAAGTTTACTAGTAAGCACATCTGCTGCCTTGACTAAATTCTCAACAGGTCCGACATTATGAAGATAAATAATTAAATCTGAACTATCTGCATCTGGTCCAAAGCTCACAGGATCGGGAATATTCATACTCACCTTTATACCTGGAATTTGTTGAGCTTCTTTGAGAAGATTTGGAATGATTTCTTGTGTTGGCACCTTCCGCTTCTCTCCCCAAGGTTGCATCGTCACAAAATTATTACCTGAGCCTGAAAAAATATATTCGGCATTGTTTAAAATGTAGGGACTATCAGCATAAACACGCTTGCTCAATATGTTCATGTAGTAGTTTGTATAATCAAGTGCAGCACTTGGCGGTGAATTAATATTGGCCTCAAAATAACCAATATCCTCTTTTGGAATAAAGGATTGTGGCATAATTCTAAATAATAGATAACATAATCCAGCTAATAAAATTAGTAATCCTACCACCCAATATTTTGCTTTTAATACAATATTAAGTACTTCTCCATAACCAGCATTGAGCTTATCAAATGCATGGTTGAGCCAAATTTCAATTCTTGTTTCTTTTTCTCGTGCTCTAAGAATATAAGCACACATCATCGGTGAAAGAGTAAGTGCCACAAACCCAGAAATAAGTACGGAACCTGCCAATGTAAAAGCAAATTCTCTAAAAATAGTTGCACTAAATCCAGATAAAAAGCCAATTGGTGCATAAACAGCTGCTAAGGTTAAAGTCATTGCAATCACTGAGAAGCCAATCTCAGCTGAGCCTTCTATAGCTGCATTAAATGGTTTTTTGCCCATTTCGATATGTCTATGGATATTTTCTAGTACAACAATTGCATCATCAACGACAAGACCAATTGCAAGAATAATCGCCAATAATGTGACAACGTTGATGCTAAATCCACACAACAGCATGACACCAAAAGCACCAATCACGCATACAGGAATAGTTAAAATAGGGATAAGTGACGCACGAATACTGCCTAAGAAAATAAAGACAACAATCATCACCAAAATAATTGCTTCAATTAAAGTATCATACCCATCTGTTATAGATTTTTGTAAAAAAGTAGATTGATCATATACAATTTTAACTTCCATACCGTGTGGCAGATTGCCTTCAACTTTTTTTAGCTCTTTTTTAGCAAGAGCTGCTACCATAATTGGATTAGCATTATCTGTCGGTCTTAGCTGCACACTAATCGCATTTTGACCATTAATGAGCATTGGAGAATCGCTTAAGCTTGCATTGCCTAAGTCAATTTTTGCAATGTCTTTCAAATAAACAGGGGCATTAGGATCGTCTCTTACTACCAGATTTCTAAATTGCTGAGCAGTTTTTAAATCAGTATCTGAACTAATTGAAAAGTTACGATATTTTCCTCTAATACTACCCCCTGAAAAACTAATATTATTACTATTTAGTGTCTTTTGAACATCACTTATCGTAATGCCTAAAGCAGCCATTTTTTGCGGATTTAGCCAAATACGCATTGCATAATCACTAGCACCATATACCCAAACAGCGCCCATACCAGGGACAGATTGAAAAATAGGCATGATATTTCTTTGTACATAATCTCGAATTTGAGCTGAAGTCAAATCTTTATCCATCACACCTAAATTCAGTACGGGTCGCTCAACCCCGCCTTGGCTAATATTAGGGGAATTAATATCAGCAGGAAGCCTTTGTGACATAATACTAGAAATGTTGTCGCGTACTTGCCCCATCATATCAGTCATATCAGCGTCATCAGCAAAGGTTAAATTAATTGTGCTACTACCATATGAGCTTGTTGATGTAATTTTTACAAGTCCATCAATATTATATAGGGCATCTTCAACAGGAATAGTAACGTCATTTTTAATAAGTGTTGGCGAAGCACCTGAATAGGAAATAGATACCGTAGCAGTTTTTTGCTGAATTTTAGGAAAGTAGCGTATTTCCAAATAGCTAAAACCCACAATCCCTAACACGATGATCATAAGATTTAGTACAACCGCAAATACGGGTCTTTGAATACAAATTTTTGATAGTTTCATGCTTTAATTCACTGTTTTAGTAGTTGAAATATTAGCATTTTCAAATGACGGAACTGGAACATCTGAAAAGGTTATTTTTGCACCATTTATCAATTTATTACCGCCAATGGTAACCACCTCTTGCCCTTCTGCTAAACCCTTTGTAATCTGCGTCCACCCTTTGCGAATAAGCCCTGTTTCAATCTGAGTTGCCCTGACAGTATGGTCAGGATTAACAACATAAACAAAACTCCCTTGCTGATTTATTTGTATAGCCATATCTGGCAAAACTAGCATAGGTCGTTTTTCTTGTAAAACTTGTAATACAGACATAAACATACCTGGCGATAATAAATAATCATCATTCTTTACCTCGGCTTCTATTTCAAGCGTACCAGTATTGGTGTTAACTGTAGGAGAAATATAATTCACTATTCCCTTAAAGGTTTTTTCTGGATAAGTTTCTGTTGTTAGCTCAACTTCATTCCCAATTGCAATCTTTGGTTTCATTTCTGATGGAATGGCAAATCGAATTTTAAGTGGGCTTTCTTGCGTTAACTGCACAACGACAGTTCCTGCTGCAATATAAGCCCCTACGTCAAACTGATAGGTTCCTAATACACCTGTAAAAGGGGCTTGTAATTTATCCTGATTGACTACAACTTTTTGTTGATCAACATCTGCTTGTGCCTGTTGTAAACCTGCATATTTCTGGTCGATATCCTCTTTTGAAATTGCACCTGATTGCTCTAATAATTTGACCCTAGAGTAAGTTTGTTTTGCTAAATTAAGCTTTGCCTGTAAAGCCTGTAGATTCGCCACATTTTGTTGATCGTCAAGAGACGCCACCGTTTCACCTTTAAGTACTCGATCACCATTTTTAAAGTACTTATCTTCTAACTTACCACTATTATCAAAGCTTAAATTGACTTGTTTCACTGCAAGCATATGTCCTACTGCTGTAATTGTTTCAGGCACATTGATTTTCTCTACCTTTCCAACGTTCACTGCGACCGTTGGAACACTTTGTGCTTTATCTTGGGCATAAGATAAATTGAGTAAGAAACTTATTACGCTCACCAGCATTAGGTTCAGAAATACTTTTCTTAGACTTCTTACCATTAATTCATATTTATTTTTTAATACAATAGCGTTCATTGCTTTATACTTCATTGTTTTAATATAGATTACATTTCTTTATAAGTTAATTTGATTATAGCTTTTACGTTACAATAATGTCTAATAAACGATAGCTTGTAGTTCTAAATTTCCAAACGTTTGTTTTATAAACGATCAAGCACATATTTAATTCGCTCTTCTTTTGTCATATCTCCATTTATCACAGGCTTAATCAATTTATAACGCTCGATCAATCCAACTTGGTTTGCAATTTGGATATTAAGTCCAGGACGAGCATTTAATTCCAACATAAGTGGTCCATAAACCTTATCCAGTACCAAGTCTACCCCCAAATAACCAAGCTTAGTCATATCATAGCAAGCACTTGCAATATCTAAGCATTTCTGCCAATAAGGTATGGTAATACCTTCCACCTCATGCAAAGTATCTGAATGGTGAGTAACGATCTCATTGTGCCAAACACCATGCAAAGTTATACCTGTTTTTAAATCAACACCCGCTCCAATTGCACCTTGGTGTAAGTTTGCTTTACCATTGGATACTTGAGTAGGTAAGCGCACCATTGCCATCACCGGGAAGCCTTTGACTAAGATAATCCGAATATCAGGCACACCCTGAAAAGCAACTTTAGCAAAAATTGGATCAAATTGAATAAGATATTCAATCATTGCCTTATCTGGCCGACCACCTAGCGAATACGCACCACTTAATGTTGTTGAAGTATGATATTTTAACTGGTCCAAAGTCATAAGCCTACCATTGGATAATCTATAACGATTATTGATAAAATGAGTAATAACCAAAATGCCTTCACCACCTGCTCCTTGAGCAGGTTTAATTACAAATTGACTTCTACCTGTAAGCATCTTGTCTAAATTTTTATTATCGTGCTCTGAATGAATCACGCCATATAATTCAGGCACATTAATACCATGCTCTAATGCAAGTTTTTTACTCTTTAATTTATCATCAACAAGCGGATAAAATTTGCGATTATTAAATTTTTTAATATAAGATAGGTTACGCTCATTAATACCTAAAACACCAGACTTGCGTAATGCTAGCCATTTGCTTATCCACCACATTTAGACCCCTTTTCCTTTTTCTTTGCTACTTGCTTTTAATGCTAGCGCTTCAAAACGATATAGCTCAGTCAAACGATACCCTCGATAACGCCCTATTAACAACATAACAGCCATCACAAGAAGCAATAAGCCCGGGAAAGTAAAAAACCAATACTCCAGGTAGTTATTAAAAATGAAAACATAACAAACCGTTGCTGCAAGCAAACTACCAAGCGCAATTTTAATTGTTTCTGTGCTACCACGCTCATCCCAAGTTATTGACAAACGTTCAATTGACATTGTCAGAATCACCATTGGAAAGAGTGTAATTGATAAGCCTTGAGATAGTTCCATTTTATGCATCACAATACTAATCAAAGCCATCGTTAATACTACAACTGTCAAGATCATTCCAAGTCTTGGCACTACAAGAAGTTGTAGTTTTTCAAAATATGTTCTAAAACTTAATCCCAAAATAACAACCAAAGAAAAAAGCACAATTCCCCAAATTAAAGTTGTATCTTTAAATGCCAAAGCAATTAGTACAGGCATAAATGTCCCTAAGGTTGGCACGCCAATAATAATACGCAAAACTAAAAGTATTAACACACCAAAGGGTACCACTAATATGATTTTATAAATCTCTTGTGTCTGCGCAGGAAGGTTTAGCAACGAAAATTCATAGACATTTTGCTTCATTACATTATTTCTTAAATCTAAATAACGCTCCATTGGAATACTTTGCTTTGTTGCAGTAAATGAGACAATTTTTACCGTACCACCTTCAACATCCACAAAATTGCCATTGCCCATCCACCATACCATTGCTTGCATATTTGGATCATCAATGGGGGCACCTGATTTTACGTCAAATACATGCCATGCATTGTCATAATAAACATTGACCCATACTGGCAAGTTTTTTAAGTTCAACTTACCTTCATATTGATAAGGTACAACGTGTAATAACACGTTAGGTAAATGCAGCTGTGTTAACAGGTAATTGAGCAATTGCGCTCGACCTTTTGCTGTTGGTTTACCATTAGTCATTTCCTGCCAAAAATATAAATTACCATCATCGTTAACAAAATTAATGGTTTGAGTAACTAAAGTTGTCGAATCAGCCGATTTTTCTGCAATGTCTTTTGCTGTTGTCAAAAGCGTAATAAGCTTTTTAGGTTCAAGAGCGTTCTTTATTTTTTTTTCTCCTTTCCTAAATCAGGAATAGGGGGCTCAATAAAGCTTGAATTACTTGCAACAGTTACATCATAAATAATTGTCTGCTTTGAACTAACTTCACTTTTTGACAAAACTGCCACTCTATTATTCTTATTTTCTGAACGTAAAATAATCTTACCAAAACCAGAGGCATTAATATTTTCATCTAATACATCTGATTTTTGCAAATTTGGTACAACCAGGTTCACCTTTAAAGATGAATTTGTCGTATCAGGTAAGATTTGTAATTCAGTATTAAATTTCCAAGTCATATTTTCATCATTTGGCCACCAGGATAACCCCAGCTTATAATGCTGATATAAAGTAAAACCAATCCCTGCTAGCAATAAAATAATTAATAGGGTAAAAAATTGTTTATTAACTTTACTCATAATATATCTATCCAAGTATCAATTGATTTGCTTACTTTATACTAATTTGTTTCTTCTTCTTTTAATTTTTCACTATCAATCGTCGTTTCTATCTTTTGCACTTTATTTGTTGATGCGTCTTTAGATTTTTGCTTTATTTTTTCGTTCTCTTTTTCCAAAAGCTTAATACAATCATCTAGATTTATCGTGAATTTTTGACCAGGATCAACTACAGCATTTAATTTAATTAACGCCTTTCGACCTAATAACACAGGATATTTAAACCTTGATCTATCCGTTAGATTCATCTCAATATTATAAATTTTTCCATCAAAACAAATAGGCATGTCAACAACAGGTCGCTCATCATATCGTTCTTCTATATTCTCACTTAGACGATTTTTAATTTTCATGTCACGCTTTAATGGTAAATCATAGGATTTTTTTCTAGACTTATCCGTTTTTTCATCATCTTTAATCATCTCGTGCATTACATCAAAGCGGATATAATTTTGACCATCTTTATCATAAATATAAATATTAGTTACTGAAATAGATGATATACCTGCACCCGTGTCAAGTTTTGCCTCAAGGATAGTCTGACTTGGTAAAAGCAAAATCTGTTCAACATAACCATAACCTGTTTTAATATTTGCCATCACACTTCCTGCTGCTAAAATGATACCCATTGCAGTTAAACATTTTTTTATCATATTATCCTATCTTAAACTTAATTCTTTTGGTTCTTTTACTGTTTATTCAACCTAACCATTCCAATGCAGGCTAGTATAATTATAAAGTCTTTATCGTGCTAGTCGAAGTACTAGCAAACCAAGCGTTTAATAAAAACATAGATTTATTAGAAATTAAGGAGTAATTCAATTAAATTTCATAGAAACAATCAGCAACACTTAGTAAAAAACAATTTATCACCCAATATCGGAGTTGAGTTATGATGTCTTAATCCACGCACCCATGCGGGGTGCGACTCACAAAAGCCACAAAAGATTTGTGGTCGCGTCTAGTTTCAATCCACGCACCCATGCGGGGTGCGACTGCTCGACCTATGTAAAAAAAGCGAGATGACATTGGTTTCAATCCACGCACCCATGCGGGGTGCGACCCAAGAGATCCGTGGTTTAATGCACTTTTAACAAGTTTCAATCCACGCACCCATGCGGGGTGCGACTGCATAGATAATCAACCTTGATTTTATTAGCTGTACACAAGCTTATTCGCTAACCTCTAAAACCAAACTATCTACACAAGTATTAATGTAACATATAAACGCTTAAGGGCAAGCAGAAACTTAATCGCTAAAGGTATAGAAAAATTATGAGTACAGCACATTAGCGAATGATATATTTTTCAATTGTTAAACATCAAATTACAGCTTAGGAAGCTAAGCATTTTTATAGTATCAAGACAGATTTAAATACATCTGGCGCTTTTTTAGCACCGAAATGCTCAACCTTATTATGCCCATTTTTACCAAGCTTATAAAAACGTAAACTGTCTACATCTGCATCATAGATATCCAAAAGCTTTGCTTTTAATATACACCATTGATCTGAACTGACATCACACTCAAATACCGAATTCTGTACTCTTATACCATAGTCCAAACAGACTTCAGCAATTTTTCTTAATCGTTTACTACCTGTCTCATCTTTTAACGATACATCATAGGTTATTAGAATAAGCATGTTTATTTCCTTAGCGTGGCACAAATGGTGGATATTCTTGCAAGTCCCCCCTTAAATGCCTTGCTAAAAGCAGAGCTTGAATATGTGGTAAAAGACCAATTTGTACTTCTTCACCTAAAAACGGATGCTGAATTTTTTCCTGCTTACGAGTCTGTAACGTAGTCAGTAAAAGCTTTCTGGTATCGTCTTTTAGCTTTACTGCTCCACTTACTTCTACTTCAAAATCCTGTGGTTTAATCTGACGACGATTAATTAAACTTAATACCATACGATCAATAAACCAAGACCGAAATTCTTCTAGAATATCCTGAGCCAAACTATCTCTACCTGAACGCACTTGATGTAAAAACCCCATTTGTGGATCAAGTCCTACACCCTGCAAAGCTGCACTAATATCATTTCCAACGACACTATATAAAAATGATAGCATAGCATTAACAGGATCCAACGGAGGTCTGCGACTACGTATATCGAAAGTAAAATCAGGTTGTACAGCAGATAAAATCAATTCATTAAAAACACTAAAATACACGGAGGCAGCCTCACCTTCTAAACCTAAAATTGCCTCCAAAGTTTCTGTCTTTTGCAAGCGCCTGATAGTATAACTTATTTGCTCAACTGCATTTTCAACCGCTTTATTTTCCCCATGATTGCGTAACCTGCGATATAATACCGCTCGTGAAGAATTAAGCTTTGCCGCAATTATATTTCTGGCAATAGGTACAGGATCAGTTTCTGCAATTTTATATTGTGCTTTCCTTAACAAGATATTACCACTTTGTGTGCCATGTAAACGCCCAAGAAAACGACCATATTCAGTAAAAAATGCCAAATGGACATTATTCTCACCACAAAATCCCAGCAAAAAAGGTGATACCATAACATTACCAAAGCAATAAATCGCCTGAATTGCATGAATAGGCAACTGCATTGCTGTTTCCTTTTCAACTTCAATGACCAGTGTCTCACGTTCCTTGTGCAAATAAGCGCCTTGTTTGGTGATATAGAGTGTGTTTTGTAATTTTTTCAATGCCTATCCCTCCTGAAAAAGCATGTTCACATATACTTTGCTTTTGTCTTTAAACATAAGTTTTGGGTTACACAAATCGTATAATGAACAGGCATCACACTTTTTCTCATATTTGGCTTTAGGAGTCATCCCACTTTCCAGTAACATCCTTGTTTTTTCAATTATAGTCAGCGTTTCATCACGCAAGCTTTGCGTTAATACAACCTCAATGCGATGCTTTGTCTGCCAATACCACATTGCAGCATGATTAATGCTCAGTTTAAGCATCTCCTCAAGGCACAATACTTGCGCACATAACTGAATAAGATCGATATGATCTTGTTTTGGCTTGCCACGTTTATATTCCACTGGAAAACAAATACCTGTTTTAATATCCACTTCAATAAGATCAAGCTTACCAACTAAGCCCAGTTTAGGTGCTGAAACACGCACAGCTCGCTCATAACGAATCCCTTTGCGTGTTTCAGGCACGCCACTATCAACACGCTGATGTAATTGCTGCCCTTGAGCGGTCAACCAATTCTCTGACCACACTTGCTCATTGTGAATAAGCGCACATTGCCTAGGACAAAAGGCATAGTGCTGGAGGGCGGAAAGGGAGATTAATATATCCGACATAACACAGTTAAAAAAGCTCTCTCGCTTCAACTCCTAAAGTCTCTAAGCCTGACGTATCCAAATGAATTACATAATCATCAAATGCACTGGCTGGCGTACCTAATTCACCTTTCACACGCTCAACAGTAACACGATTAAATAACTTGTACGCTGGAGCATTCCCTAGCATATCCTGATGTTTAAATACAATCAACTTACGTGCTGACATCTCACCACGAGCAGCAGAATGATCGTGTTCAAACATCATTTCTAAGGCTTTCCACAATTTACTTAAATCACTTTCAGAAAACCCTGTTTTTTCTGCTAGTTTTGCTGAAATAAAACCATGTACACGATATAAACCATAAGGCACAATATGTTTGCGTCCAATCGTACGTTCTTTTTCTAAATCTTTCTCATTCGTCACCGCCATTCGCGTAATAGAGATCTCCAAAGGAATAATTGGATCAATTGATTTTGCAAATGCTAACTGAAATGGTCCGCGCACCTGACCTGAATTCACTTCCGTTGTCATGACTGCACCAAAAGCGCGAACGTCAAAGAAATTAGCACACATCCAATCAGTAATAGCTTTAGCTTTTTCCTGATCTTTTGGTAACTTTTTAGGTTCTGCTTTAATTTCTAAAGCATCATAAGCTTTCTGATTCTGCTGATTTAATATACTTTTTTCTTGCACATAAATGTCATAGCCAGGCTTATTTTCATTACTAAACTGAATGTAGTTACGGATTTTACGTTTTAAACTGACATCCGTCACTAATCCTTTGCTAGATTCAGGATCAAGACGAGGCATATTTCCTGCATCAGGATCGCCATTTGGATTACCATTAGTGACATCAAAAAAATAAACAAATTCATAACGATGTTGGATAGTCATTTATTCTACTCCTTGTGTTTCATCAATAGACTTAGTTGGATCTTCTTTGTCTTTTGGATCTTCTTTTTCTTTAGAGGGGGTGAACTTTTGCTGATAATAGCCAATCGAAAAACGCCCTTGATTTTCGATAGAAAAATGGCGTGGGAATTCTGTTGGTAATTGTGTCATAATTTGACCAAGCCTATTTTCCAAATAGACTGCTAACTTTGGTTTATCTTTGCGAACTTTAGACAAGTGATGTTTGCTTCCTGATAGTAATCGCGGATAAACTGAATATGGCACAGTTGAGGCTGAAGCATAGTATTTATCAGCAATCGTAGCATTCAACTTATCACCCAAAGCTCTTTCCTGTATATTCTCTAACACGGCAAAAAGCCTGCCAAGCAAATACGCTTGATTGGTATTTGACTCATCTAAACTCATAGGGATCTCCTCTGTTATCAAATTTTTCCTAAATTCTCTTTGCAAAACAGCTTTTACCATAGCAATTCTTAAACCCCCAATATCTCCATCAGCTCTAAATCTAGATAAAATTTGTGCAATAATAGATCTTGGATAACGCTGCCCCGTCAAAATAGAACGCATTAACTCTCCAGCCAAATGTACTGGGACATCATCTATCTTACTTTTCTGCCCTTCACGATGAGGACTTAGCTGTAATAAAAGACGCCAAATAGATGGTGGTGTTTTCCAAGGTAAAGGAGCTAAGGCTAAATCTTGAAAATGCTCAGCAAGTCTTTGCTGAATCTGACCAAAACTAGTTTGTAACCAAAAACGAATCGAAAGACGCGCTGCATTAGGCGTCAATCCCAAAATAAAGAACTGGGTGTCAGGATCAAGCTCAGGATCAATCTCTGCCAAGGGTCGACCTTTAGTAAACTTCTCTAACTCAGCATTCAATTGAACTGTTTCACTGTCATCGGTAGGTGATGGCGGATTAAACCCCATCATAAAGAAAGATTCTACTTTTTTTGCCTGTTCTTCTTTTTTAGCTAATGCCCAGAAAACAACGCTAGTATCACCCAAGCTGATAACTTGATTATTTTCGTCGCGTAATAGGTAGTTTAAGGCAGTCGTATAGGCAAAAGCAGCTTGTACAGAAACTGGTGCATTATCACCTTGTTTCTTGCCAAAAGATTCAAATGATTCTTTATTAAAGGAAACAATCGACACTCCGGAGCTTTGTCCACCAGAGACACCTTTAATTGCTGGGTGCAATCTTGAAATAGGCGTTTGAGTACCTGTTATCAGACACATAGCATCATCAGATGCATCATCTGATTTCAGTTGATTCGCCCAAATTGCCTTAGCCAATTGGGACTCGTGAATGTATTGCCTAACACCATCCAATTGAAATATCACGTTGGCATCCAAAATTTCAGGTGTACACAATGAACTTTCAAATTCTTCTGGTTGCCAATTTTGTAAAAAATTGGACAATGCCTTTAGACCTTTCTCTTCTTGATTTTTTAATAATTTGAGATGATAGCTCTTAAAAGCCTCGAAATTAGGTAGCGATAGCTCAAACGTTGATTCACTTTTTTTGTCTTTTGGCAGTGAGACACCTAAAACATATGCCGTTTTATCCCACAAAAAGTTAGGCTTAATACCTGATGTTCTTTTTTCTGGGCATGGTACGCTCATTAATTTTGCTTTGGGCTTTTTTTCATCGGTGAAATTAGGCACAACATCCACTAACTCCCCTGACTCAGACAGCACTAAAATATAGCCGATTTTTTCTTCACTAAATCCATAAGCAGGTACTTTTGCACCTTTTTCCGTATTCGCCAGTCGATTATAATATTGGGTTAAAGCGGTTAGAATCATTGCACCACCCCCAAAGTTCTAAAAGGCGGAACATCAATCACTCCATTTATTAATTTGGCGCGAAAGAATTTTGGGGTCGCGGCATTGGCAAAATCAATATCATGCAACATCCAACCTAAATCTTTAGTCTCTTGACTTAACTCAGAAAGAGGAAAATCCTCATCCGACTCAATCAACGAAAAATAAGCAGGGAATTCACGATTTCCCAAGCAAGGCTGATGAAAATATTGTCCTTTGCGCGCTCTGCGATTAAATATATCAAGATGCTTGCCAACTGAATCTTCATTACCTACTTTATTAGTTAACTCAAAATGTGCTTCAACCACATAACCAACATCACGCAAAAGTGTCGTTGCTCTTTGTTGACGATTATCTCCATCATCAATCAAAAAATATAAATCTTGAGTACTTTTACGCTTCATTGCACCACTGACTTTAGAGGTAGAAATTTTGCAATTCCCTAACTCGTTTCGCCTAATCGTTTCAAAACGCACAGGTTTTAACACATGAATGCGATCAATCACCCAACAAATCGCGGGTTTCCAGTGAATTGCCTCCAAAATCCCTCTGGCCGCAGATGGCGTAATTACATCATAAGATACGCGCTCCACCTTCATTTCGGGTCTGGTAAAACAAGCATACTCTCCCCACACATGCAGCTTAATACCATAAGCCATCTCTGCCTCCTTATCCACGCACCCGCATGGGGTGCGATCTCATCATTTGATAACAAACAAAAGTTTCAATCCACGCATCCACATGAGATGCGACTACAATCGCAATGAATAGGTGAAAATTCAAAAAAAGAACTTTCCCACCACTACAACTAAAAGTGCAGCAAAACTCCATCCTACAGTTTTTACTGGAAAATGCAGCTGTCCACCAAATTTTAATATCAGCTTCCCACTCTCATTTTTTTCAATATGGATCGCCCAACAATTTTTCATGTTTCACTTCCAGCTGCTTAAACTCCTTAAGAAGGATTCTAAATTCAAACATAAGTTAAGTCAAATATTTTTTCTTTTGATTGTTCTCAAAAGATAGAACTCTCAGCCTTCATAAAAGTTGGATTATCCCAACTGATACCACATTCATCATCATATATATCACGATTGATCAGCACCCAAAACTGTTCTTGAAATCGATAAGGCGCCACCGTTTGTACGGCATTAGTAGCTACCAAACTATCAAACCCTTGCTTTGGAATCTGCACTATATAAGGTTGTAGTTTACGTAATATGCGGCTTACATCATCCGTTACCTCCAACTCTTTCAATAAATGCTCCGCTTCATTATCAAACTGGATAAATACTGGCTGCATACAACTTTCAATCATAAGAAAATCTCTTGCAATATTTTGAAATGGAAAACTCAGTTTTTTTGCATGATTGCTACAGTCTTTTAAAAGCTGTTTTTGATCTAACTCAGCACCTTTGCGCCAGTAGACTTCCGAAAAATAAGTCTTAATTGCTTCCTGCCCCAGCAGATTGTCAAAATTTTGACGCAAAGTTGATCGCATACCAGCCGCTAAACTTTTTAGCTCTGGTGGAACTTGCCAATCTGGTGATTTAAAAATCCAAACGTGGCTGTCTTCTTTTGCCCTTTTACGTTCACGATTACAGCGTCCTGCAGCTTGAGCTATGGAGTCTAAACCTGCCTCAGCACGCATTACATAAGGAAAATCAACATCGACCCCTGCTTCAATTAATGAACTTGAGACAACGCGACAGGTTTTTTTCTCTTTAAGTCTTTTACGAATGATTTCTAACTTTTTTGTGCGATGTATCGCGCACATGAGTGTAGTCAAATGAAAAATACCTTCTACTTGACGCTCTTTCAATGATTGGAACAACGATTGAGCATGACGACGATTATTGACGATTGTTAAAATTTGCTCATTATCTATCATACGAGCTAAAATTTCATCGTCTGTCAATTCACCTAAATGGCTTATACTAACCAAGCTTAAATCGTCAAATAACTTACTTGGATTAGGGGCAATTTCTCTGACATTAACAAATCCCTTGTCAAAATCTGGTTGACATAAAGCAGGTTGTGTTGCCGTACAAAGAACAACTGAACAATGATAATTTCGAGCTAACTCATCAATTACCGCCATCACAGGGCGCAAAAATTTTAGTGGTAGCGTTTGTGCTTCATCCAAGATAATCACACTTCCTGTAATATTATGCAATTTTCGGCAGCGTGAAGGACGATCCGCAAACAGCGATTCAAAAAATTGAACCGCAGTTGTTACTATCACAGGCATATCCCAATTTTCCATCGCCAATTTAAGCTTATCTTGAGTTTCTTCATTTTTAATTGTGCGATCATTAAAATTGCTATGGTGTTCCAAAACGGCAGACTCTCCCAAATCACCAAAAAC
Source organism: Candidatus Nebulibacter yamunensis (assembly GCF_024208055.1). NCBI lineage: Bacteria > Pseudomonadati > Pseudomonadota > Gammaproteobacteria > Thiotrichales > Francisellaceae > Candidatus Nebulibacter > Candidatus Nebulibacter yamunensis. Next base: position 201,815 of record NZ_JAMBMW010000001.1, on the reverse strand, counting down.
TTCTCTAAAAACTTTTGCATTCTGTTCGATAATACTGGTAAAAGGAATAACATAGATCACTCGGCGCATGTTATGTGCCAAAGCATGGTCTAAAGCAAACGCCATCGATGTCAGTGTTTTACCACCACCTGTTGGCACGGTTAGACTAAATAATCCTGGAGATAATTGTGCTTTTTTTCTAGCGTTTAAAAGAATTTCATGACGCAATTGATTAACAAAAGTATCTTCACACCCCTCCTGTTTTCTTACCAAATAATCATCCAGTTGAATTTTAAGTTCGTTTAAGTGTGGATATTCACCTCTTAACCAAGGTTTATTTTTAAGTTTTTTGTAAAATCTATCTGTATCGATAAAATCAGCATCGACCAAACAAGAAAAAATCATGCGAATCAAAAAAGCATATTGAAAGCCATGAAAGTCAGTATCTGGATGTAGTTTAATCTTTAGTGTAAGAGATTCTCTTGATGGTAGTTGCAATGCACTTTTCCATGCTAACTCATCCAATACACATAATTCTTTGCCAAAGTTTTGACTTAAGCGATCCTTTAAACAGCTTCTACCATCACCCTCATCTATGCCATTAGCAAGCCCTGCATGGTGTCCCGCGATTGCATAGGCAATTAACTTAAAGAAAGGGAAACCGTTCAACAACTTATCTGGCAAAATTTCTGCTGCAATTTTTGCTCCCGCAGTTGCATGATCAACTTTTCTGCTTGAACCTTCCAAACGTGCTTGAAACTCTTTGGTATATTTTCCTAAGTCATGGAGCAAACCAGCCAAAGCAGCAAGTCCTTCGCAACCAGTATAGCGTGCATTATGCCAAGCTATATCAGCCACCGTTTGCAAATGATCAGATAATAGCTGCCAATCTGATTTGTCCATCAAGTTTCCTGAGTGAGCATAATAATTTCTAATATTTTCCATAATAATCGTTCTACCTATCCTTCTTTAATAAATTGTGACAAATAAACCTTTTCATCACAAATACTTATAAATTTTCCCAATTCAGAAAATACCCTATCTCAAAAAAAATGTAAACTTAATTACAAATAACAACATGAAAAAACAAAATAAAATATTTAGGAATACTTTTAAATTAAGCTAAGATAACCCCTAAAATAACCTACCTTAAATCTTAAAGAAAAAACGTTGGCTTACTCCACCATAGCAGAACCCTTTCAATACGAGATTGAACCAATTAAAAAATCGCGATTTATCGCTTCTTTGCATCCGCTTGACAAAACTCATAAATTGCAGGCTTATTTACAACAAGCACAACAACAGTATCCAAATGCCAATCATCACTGTTGGGCTTATCAGATATTGGATAATAATCTTACTCGTTTTAGTGACGATGGCGAACCTTCTGGTTCTGCTGGCAAACCAATCTTAAATCATATTCAAGGCAAAGCTTTATTTAATGTCGTTATTATTGTTAGTCGTATTTTTGGTGGCACAAAGTTAGGCGTTGGGGGCTTGGTACGAGCTTATGGTCAAGCGGCAAGTGAAGTAATTGCTCATGCACAACTCATTCCGCTTATCGTTACAAAAATCTTTAGTATTAACTATCAATATCACGATACGGCAATGATACAACAAGCACTACATACACTTAAACTCACCCCCATAAAAGAATTTTTCAGCGATAGGGTTAGTGCTGTTTTTGAAGTTGCCGTTGATCAATATAAAATCACATGCCAAACACTAACTAAATTGTGTCACAATCGGATTGACATCGTGACAATTGACAATAAGCCTGATAACAACGCACCATAGTAGTTAAGAATACTTAAACATAATAACAAACAAGCTTTACCACTAAAAAAAATAATTATCATATCAACGATAATTGAATAATTGCTGCTAATACAATTTCGATACTGCCAAATGTCATCTTAATTAAACTCTTCTTTACATCACCTAGTTTTTAACTTAAATTATATAAAAAAAATTTTATATAAAAAATAATGGATTGATCATGTCAGCGATAAAAGATAATGTTTTAACTAAAATTTCTGCTGTTTGCCAACTAATGGGAGATGGCAATAGAATGCGCATTTTATTTATGTGTGCTCAAGAACCAACTGCTGTGAAAACATTTGTAGAAATACTTAACTTATCACAACCTTTAATAAGTCATCATTTACGCTTATTAAAAGAGCAACGTTTAATCAAAGGTGAACGCCAAGGGAAGCAAATATTCTACTCGTTATATGACGATCATGTGCACTGTATTTTAAAAGACATGTATCAACATTGGGCAGAGGAAAATCATTAAAGCAGGGGCAAGGTAATTAAAATGAAGGTCAATAAAATGTTTGAATATAAAATTTATGGTATGGACTGTGCAGATGAAATTGCTGTTATTAAGCGTGAGCTTTTACCATACGTACAAGATGAGTCCCTGCTACAATTTAACCTATTAAAAGGTAAGCTTATCATTTATAACCAAGACAACCGCTTTACTAAAAGCGACATAGAAAAAAAACTCAAAGCTACTGGTTATCGTTTTTCGTGCTGGCTGCAATATCAACAAAGTCACAAAAATAACCACCAAGGGTTTTGGCAAAAACAGCAAAAGACAATATTAACCCTCATATGCGCGATATTTCTAGCAATAGGCTATATCATTCATGGCAGTGAACATGGTTTTTTACACGCGCTTCTAGACAACCATTCTTCTCGTTTTGGGCAACCTATTAGCGCTTTAATATTTTATGCCTTAGCACTTATCATTGGTGGGGTTTATATTTACCCCAAAGCTCTTACCTCCTTAAAACGCATGCGTCCTGACATTAACCTATTAATGACTATCGCAGTCATTGGTGCAATTTTATTAGGACAATGGCTGGAAGCTACAATGATTGTATTTTTATTTTCTATTGCAACTTTACTTGAGTCATGGAGTGTTGATAAAGCGCGTAAAGCTATTCAAGCATTATTAGAAATTAGCCCTGATATCGCCAATGTTTATTGCTCACATCATAAAGACATCGACATTAAACCAGTAGAAGAAGTCAATATTGGTGCCACAATCGTTATTAAACCAGGTGAGCGGATCCCCTTAGATGGGATCATCAAAGAAGGGCAAAGCTTTATTAATCAAGCACCTGTTACAGGAGAGTCACTCCTTGTTTTAAAAAAACCAGGAGATTCGGTATTTGCAGGTAGTTTAAATGAAGACGGTGTACTTTATGTCAAAGTCACCAAGCTTGCTACAGATTCAATGCTTGCCAATATCATTCGCCAAGTTGAATTGGCTCAAGTCAACAAGGCGAAATCTGAAATGTGGGTAGAACGATTTGCCAAATATTACACCCCCATTATGATGCTCTTTGCGGTATTAGTTGCATTTGTTCCACCTTTGTTCTTTTCTGGTAGCTGGTATAACTGGATTTACGAGGCTCTAGTGATTCTCGTCATTGCGTGCCCTTGTGCTTTGGTTATCTCAACTCCAGTTACTATTGTTTCTGGTTTAAGTGCTGCTGCAAGTCACGGTATTTTAGTAAAAGGAGGAAGTTTTTTAGAAATCCCAGCAAAACTCAAAGCTATTGCCTTTGATAAAACAGGGACCATCACAAAAGGTAAACCTGTTATTCAGTCTATTATTAATATTTCCAAAGAGCATTCAGATAATGAACTTTTACAATTAGCCGCAGCTTTAGAAAAAGGGAATAATCACCCATTAGCACATGCAATCTTTACTAAACTTGATGTACTTAAACTTAATCAACCATATACAGCCAACAATGTTCAAATCGTAAAAGGCAAAGCTATTTGTGGAAATATTAACGGACATCAATACTGGATTGGAAGCCATCAGTATTTACACGAAAAAACAGAAATCACCGAAGATCTAAATGACTTTCATGATCAGATTTTACAACTTGAAAAATCTGGTCATTCACTTTTGGTTTTTGCCAATAAGAATCATATTTTGGGTTTATTTGCGGTTGCTGACAGCCTCAAAGAAAATGCTAAATCAACTTTAGCTGAACTTAACCAACTAGGAATTAAAACCGTGCTTTTAACAGGTGATAATAAGGGAGCTGCCGCATTTATTGCCCAAAAAGTACAACTAGATGAGGTATATGCTGAGCTGTTACCACAAGATAAGGTCGATAAAATCAAAGTTTTAAAAGCAAAATATCAAACCGTAGCCATGGTTGGAGATGGTATTAATGATGCTCCAGCATTAGCAAGTGCTGATTTAAGTCTGGCAATGGGTAAAGCAGGAAGTGACGTTGCTATTGAAACCGCCGATATTGCACTTATGTCGGATGATTTAGCAAAGCTACCGTGGCTTATCAAGCATGCCAAAGGCGTTAAAAGCATTATTCAACAAAACATCATTTTCTCCCTAGGACTTAAAGTGATGTTTATGATATTAGCCTTGCTAGAATTAGCTAATATTTGGATGGCAATTGGCGCCGATATGGGGGCATCTTTATTGGTTGTCTTTAACAGTCTAAGATTGTTAAAGTCTAAAAACGATAAACAAGAAGATCAAGGCTATCCTGATTATCTGTATTTATCTACTCAACAACAGAATAAGAGATATTTATGGAAATAAAATTAGCCTTCAAATGCACCAAAAGACATAAGTTTTTGATAACGTCTTTGATAACGCTCTTCATTACTTAAAGCAGTAAGCTCAAATAATAGACGCTGTAAAGTTTCTTTGATTTCACTTGCAGCTGCATCAATATTGCGATGCGCACCACCTAACGGTTCTTTAATGACTTCATCGACAATATTGTGCTCTTTTAAGCGCTTAGCGGTAATACCCATAATCTCAGCAGCATCGGCTGCTTTGTCAGCTGTTTTCCATAAAATCGAAGCACATCCTTCTGGTGAAATCGTTGCAAAATAACTGTATTCAAGCATGACAAGCTTATCACCAACGCCAATTCCTAATGCACCACCCGAACAGCCTTCACCAATTACAACGCAGATAATAGGCACATTGAGTTTAGACATCTCAAGTAAATTACGAGCAATGGCTTCACTTTGACCACGCTCTTCTGCTTTAACACCAGGGTAAGCACCAGGCGTATCAATAAAGGTCACTACCGGCATATTAAACTTTTCAGCAAGTTTCATTAGGCGCAAAGCCTTACGGTATCCCTCAGGGTGCATCATTCCAAAGTTATGTCTAAGTTTATCCTTAGTTTTACGCCCTTTTTCTTGACCGATAACCATAACAGGTCTATCTCCAAGCTTAGCCATACCACCAATCACTGCTTTATCATCAGCAAAAGCACGATCTCCATGCAGCTCTTGAAAGTCGGTAAAAATTTTAGCTAACAAATCTAAAAAATAAGGACGTTCAGGATGGCGTGCCAATTGAATAATTTGCCAATCGGTTAATCCACTATAAATTTTTTTCATTAAGTCTGAAGTTTTGGATTGAAGCTTCTCAATCTCCTGCTGAACATCTTGATTATGTGCACTGGATTTTGCTAAAGCCTCAATTTTTGCTTCAAGCTCTGCAATTGGTTTTTCAAATTCAAGAAACTGCATATTTTCCCTTCTTCTAATCGACTTGACGCTTACAATACGTCTCTTTCACTAACAATGCAAATATAATACTAATGATAAAGCCAATTAGCAAAATCCCCATACCAAAATTAAGTCCAGGGGCTGCCATCGCGTCTAAACCTTTTATTGTATTGAAGTGTGTAGTAAGCATACCAAACAATGGCATGGCAATTACCCCACCCCAAAGCAATGAATTGATCGATACTATGCTTGTCGCAATTGCGTTATTTTTCATTGGGTTTGTCTCACCTACCACAGGATAGGCAACCATTTGTGCACTGGTAACAAAACCAAGTAAGAAAAACAATATAGACAACTGGGTTACGCTTACTGTACAAAACATAATAATGAGAATAATCACCACAGAAAGCATACCTCCTATGATAAGGGGTTGTTTACGACGATTCATACTCTCAGTTAACCATCCCCAAAATGGGTAAGCAAAAATCATGCCTAAGAAGATATAGCCAGTAATAGAACGCGCCTCACTCATATCTACACCATGCGTTTTTATTAAATATTCATTCGACCACATTCCACCCAACATCCAAGTGCCAACGTTGATTGAGCCAACATAAAGCCCACAATACCAATTTTGTGGCTTTGCCAGCACTGTTTTGAGTGTATGCACAATAGATTCGGTTTTGACTGCTATTGTTTGTGCATAACGTTCTGATTGTAATGAAGCTGGTGCATCACGCACAATAGTAAAGATCAATACTGCCAAAAACAATCCAAAAAAACCAATAATGTACAAAGTACCATTTAACCCAAAAGCATCTAATAAATAACCAATTGGCGCTTGTGCTGTATAACCACCTAACATCCCAATTGCAATGATAATACCAATCACAAAACCAAGTCGATTTGCTGGAAACCAATTCGTTGCAATACGCACACATCCAATTAGGCAAAAGCTCGCACCTGCTCCTATCAATAACCGTGAGGCACCCATTACATAAACATTATTAGTCAAAGTCATTATAAAAATACTCATTGCACAAACCAATAAAGCAATAGTAATGGCCAGGCGAGGTGAAAAACGATCTAATACATAAGCTGCGGGGATAAGACCAATAATATTGGTATAAAAATATAAACTTGCAATAAAACTCACACTCACTGGTGTCAACTCAGGATAAGCATCTAGAATTGCCGGTGTTAGAGTATTAAAAGCATTACCTAAACCAAACTCAAAAAAGAAAAAGAACGAAATAATAATCACCTCAAACCAAGATCGTGTTAGTGGTAATTGTGAAAGTTTATCTTGATAAGATAAAGCACCCATAGACCCTCCCGATTGAATCAATCTCTATTACTATTACTGAGGGCGACAAATATATCAAAAAAATAGAGTTTTTACTGCCAGTATTTTTATTTTTGAGTTGCCTGTAATGCCAAACGAATAAGTGCCTCTACCGTATCTGCTTGAGATTTTACTTTATGCACATATTTTTCTGCTTCTTTGCGCTTATAACCTAATGCTTCTAGTGCATCTAGCGCTTGATGAATAATTGCACTTTGTTGGTACATCGTTTCGGTTTGGTTACTGACTCCACTTTGCTGCACATTTACCTTCTTATTTAAGTTTAAGTTTCCTGTTGTTAAAGCATCTAATTCCAAGGCAAGTTTATTAATTTTATCTTTTATTTCAATTATTATGCGCTCTGCGGTTTTTTTGCCTATACCTGGAACAGTACATAATAAGTCGTGATCTTGCGATTCTATACATTTTACTAAAGTCGAACCATCCATTCCTGATAAAATAGCCAATGCCATTTTTGCACCAATTCCATTGACCTTTATTAATTCCTGAAAGAGTCTTCGATCTGATTTTGTTGCAAAACCATAAAGTTGTTGTATATCTTCTCTTACCACAAAATGGGTATATAAAATGACTTCTTGACCTATATCACTCAATTGATAAATTGAGCTCATCGGCACCCATACTTCATAACCCACACCACAAGCTTCAACCAGAACCATAGGTGGTTGCTTTTCTAACAACTCGCCTCTTATGCGACCAATCACCTTAAGCGTCCTCTTACAATTTTTGTGGCACCAGGAATATAGGTAAGACTGTTGTAACTATGAAAATGACAAATCGCAATAGCTAAAGCATCTGCTGCATCTGCTTGCGGTTTGCTACTTAGCTGCAAAAACGTTTGCACCATATGCTGTACTTGATATTTTGAAGCATTGCCATTTCCCACAACTGCTTGCTTGACTTGCTTTGCGGAATACTCATTGATCGGCAAATTATTATTTGCTAATGTGCACATTGCCACCCCTCGAGCTTGTCCAAGCTTTAAGGCTGCACCTGGATTCTGAAACATAAAAATCTGCTCAATTGCCGCTTCTGTTGGTCGATATGCACTAATGATCTCATGAATGCTGTCTTGAATTTGTTTTAAACGCTCACCTGTATTTTCCTTAGTGATCCGAATACAACCACTGGTAAGGTATAAGCAATCTTTTGCCTGTATTTTTAAAACACCAAAGCCTGTGATCCTTGATCCAGGATCAATACCTAAAATAATCACGAACCCAAGACATCCATAACACTATCAGCAAACTCAGCATTCGTATAAACGCTTTGTACATCATCTAAATCTTCTAAACGATCAATCATGCTTAAAACCTTTTGAGCAATTTCTAGGTCATCTATATTTGACTTCATATCAGCATCCATAGTCACTTCTGCTGAAACTGCTTTTAATCCTTTAACCTGTAATGCCTCGTTAACTTCGAAAAAATCATTTGGATCAGTAATAACATCGATTGAGCCATCATCATAAGTAATGATGTCCAGTGCGCCAGACTCCAATGCCACTTCCATAACGAGATCTTCATTGTAATCTGATTCAAAACTGATGATACCTTTTTTATTAAACATATATGATACTGAACCGTCTGTACCTAAATTCCCCCCTGATTTGCTAAACGCATGACGCACTTCTGCAACCGTTCGATTTCGATTGTCTGTCATACAATCTACAATAACAGCAACTCCAGCAGGTCCATAGCCTTCATAACGAATTTCCTCTAGATTTCCACCCTCTTCCCCACCAGCACCTTTTTTAATTGCGCGATCAATAGTGTCTTTAGTCATGTTATTGCTAAACGCTGTTGCCATAGCTGCACGCAAACGTGGATTGGAGTCTTTATCAGCCCCCCCCATGCGTGCCGCAACTGTAATTTCGCGAATGAGTTTAGTGAAAATTTTGCCACGTTTAGCATCCTCTTTTGCTTTTCTATGCTTTATGTTTGCCCATTTACTATGACCAGCCATATCAACCTCTATATTTTATTACTTAGCTTATTTTGTTGTAAAACTTTTGTATTGTAACACAAAGCTCATTTAAGCGAACAGCGTTAGCTCAATTTGATGTTGTGATAACATGTTTATTTTACCTGTTAGAACATAGGCACTGATTGCTAACTTATCTACCATAGTCATAAGCTGATAATCACTACCTGTAATTGTCAATTTTACTTTTTTCGTCGCTAAGTTTGATTCGCCTTTACCATTACTTGCCAACAACAATATATCATATAGCACTTTTAGCTTATCTATTGGCAGATTGAAATTTAATGTATTGATAGTCAAATCGACATATTGTTCAATCGGTTGAATATCAAGAGCATTAATCCTTAACTGATCATTGTAACCATCAATACTCACTTCTCCCTCAACAATAACTGTTTGATCGACGCTAATCATGTGTTTCACACTATCGTAAAGGTCACTAAATATGACTAACTCTAAACGCTCATAACCATCATCAATCTGCAACGCTCCCATAAGTTTACCTGACTTTGTTTTACGTTGTGCTATCGAAACAACTACACCAGCAAGTAAAATAGATTCTTTACGTGTTGTTGGAGTAATCCTATTTAATGGTGTCACTTTAAAGTAGTTAAGCCAAAAGCGATCTTCATCGATTAAGTGTCCTGACAAAAACATACCAAGCACAGATTTCTCATAGATAAGCTTATCTTTTATCGTCCAATTAGGAATTTCAACCTTACTTAGATCTTTATTAGATTGAAGATCCTCTATCCCAACCTCATCAAAACCAAATAGATCCAACTGTCCACTACTTTGCATTTGCATTTTTTGGTCAGCTGATTTCATTGCATCTTCTAGAGTTGCAATAAGCGTTTGCCTATTATTCGCAAATCCATCCATTGCGCCAGCATAAATAAGTGCTTCACATACGCGCTTATTAAGCTTACGTAAGTCTACTCTCAAACACAAGTCATATAAATTTTTATATACACCATTTTTAACACGCTCTGTTAAAATCCCGTCAATGGCAGCAAAACCAACACCTTTAACCGCACCTAGCCCATATACCAACTGCTCCTTGTTATCTACGGTGAAGTAATAATCGCTAATATTGATATGAGGTAAGACAAGACTTAATTTCATCTTCTGACATTCATTAATAAAGTTGACCACCTTTTCGGTATTATCCATATCAGATGACAAAACTGCCGCCATAAACGCCTGCGGATAATGTGCTTTTAAATATGCCGTTTGATATGATACAAGCGCGTAAGCTGCAGAATGGGACTTGTTAAAACCATATTTAGCAAACTCTTCCATTAAATCAAAAATGGAACTAGCGAGCTTGCGATCAATACCATTTTCAAAGGCCCCTTTTTCAAAAGTTTCACGCTGCTTTGCCATTTCCTCTGGATTTTTTTTACCCATTGCTCGACGCAATAAATCCGCTCCACCTAAAGAATAATTTGCCAAAATTTGCGCAATTTGCATGACCTGTTCTTGGTATAAAATCGTTCCATAAGTCTCTTTTAAAACCTCTTCCAAAGCTGGATGTGGGTAACTTACTCGTTGGCGACCATGCTTACGATTAACAAAGTCATCTACCATCCCAGAACCAAGTGGACCGGGTCGATATAAAGCAACCAATGCAATAATATCTTCAAAACAATCTGGTTTAAGACGCTTAATTAGCTCTTTCATTCCTCGAGATTCAAGCTGGAACACACCCGTTGTTTCGCCATTTTGCAATAATTGAAACGTCTTTTTATCGTTCATTGGAATAAGTACGATGTTTAAATCAGCTTCACCTTGCAAACGTCTTTGTTTATTAGCAATTTTTAACGCATTATCAATAATAGTTAAATTTCTAAGTCCTAAAAAATCGAACTTCACGAGTCCGACATCTTCTACATCTTTTTTATCAAACTGAGTTACAAGCTGTTTTGAACCTTCTTCACAGTAAATCGGTGAAAAATCCGTTACCTTTGATGGGGAGATTACAACTCCTGCTGCATGCTTCCCCACACTTCTGGTAAGCCCTTCTAGTTTAAGTGCAATTTTGATAATTTCATCTGCGGTTTCATCTTGCTGACATAGCTCATATAATGGCGTATCTGGCGCACAAGCATCTTTAAGCTTAATCCCTAAATCATTTGGAATAAGCTTCGCGATTTTATCCACAAAACCATAAGGCTGCGCTAATACACGTCCTACATCACGCACTACTGCTTTTGCTGCCATTGAGCCATAAGTAATAATTTGGGACACGCTCTCACTTCCATACTTTTGTGCTACATATTCAATGACGCTATCGCGACCATCCATACAAAAATCAATATCAAAATCTGGCATTGACACACGTTCAGGGTTTAAAAAACGCTCAAACAGCAACCCATATGGAATAGGGTCAATATCAGTAATTTTAAGTGCATAAGCAACTAGCGATCCTGCACCTGATCCTCGTCCTGGTCCCACAGGGATACCATTATCTTTGGACCATTGAATAAAATCAGCAACAATTAAAAAATAACCTGGAAAACCCATCTGACAAATAACATCAACCTCTAATTGCAAACGTGCTTGATACTTTTTTTTAAGCATTTGTTTTTGTTGTTCACTTTTATCGTGCAAAATAAAATCAAAACGCTCTTCTAATCCTTCATAAGAAACTTTGGCAAAATATTCTGCCTCGGTCATGTTTTGTGGGATTTCAAAACGTGGTAAAACCGCACCACCCAATTTAAACGTCACATTTGCATTCTCAGCAATATAAACAGTATTGGATAAACTCTGTGGAATGTCAGCAAAAAGCTCACACATCTCATCGCTAGAGCGCAAATATTGCTTAGTCGTATATTGGCTCTTACGGTTTTGATCCAAGAGTGTATAACCCTGGTAAATCCCCACACGTATCTCATGATCAGAATAATTCTCTTCATCTAAGAAGCGTACATCATTAGTTGCGACAACTGCAATATGTTGGTCTTTTGCCAACTCAATTACACTTTGGATATATCGCTCTTCACCGTCAACTCCTAAGCGTTGCAGTTCAATAAAGAAATTATTTCTAGGGAAGATTTGCATATAAGTATCAAGCAAAGCTAGGACTTCTTTATAATCTTGAGTCATAAGTGCATAACCTAGCTCACCTTTTTGTCCACCGCTTAATACAAAAACTTGAGAGAAATTAAAGCTTGCTAGCTCATTTTTGGGTAATATTGGAATGCCATCTTTACGTGTAGCATTTAAATAAGCATATGAAATAAGTTCAACAATCGTTTGATACCCTGCATTGTCTTTTGCGATGAGAGTTAATGGATGAATCCGTTCATCCACCTGAATATAAATCTCACTACCAAATATTGGTTTAATGCCTTGATCTAATGCTGCTTTATAGAATTTTACAGCAGCGAACAGGTTACACATATCTGTTAATGCAATTGCTGGAAGCTTACGCTGCACGCATTCTGACAACATCGGCTTAATGCGAATGATGCTATCCATAAGCGAATATTCGCTGTGCACTTTTAAATGAACAAAACGCACTGACATAATTATATACTCTACCTTTTAACTTAATATGTTAATATGCTATTTGTATCATCAAATTTAATCGGGTTTATTACTCTATTACTGAGTGCCACAACTTTTTCATAATACACAGGTAAAACGTAACGCTGCCAATCTTCATAAAAAAAGTTAAGCTCTGGGTATTTTACTAAAACCTCATTCACATAAAGTATTACTCGCGGCAGATAAATCAGATAATTTTCCCTCTTATGCTGCAAATCTTGACGTGTAAAAATGCCCAAGCACTTCAAATGCCTCTGCAACCCCATCCAATCAAACCACTTAATAAATGTTGCATAAGAAACTTCCTCTGCTAATCTTTTATCACGCTTTGCTTGATAATAAAAACTCGCTAGCGCTTCATCAATAAAACTCTGTGGCAAACTAACGTAGCAGTCTTTTAATATTGAAACCAAATCATAGGTTATCGGACCATTTACGGCATCTTGAAAATCAATCAAACCTAATTTTTTATCCATATACATAATATTTTTACTGTGAAAATCACGATAAACAAAGACTGTTGGTTGTATTATGGCATAATCAACTAACATTTTTTGTAATTTTTCATAAGGACGTTCTAGTTGCTTTAGCGTTTGCTCATCCAAAGCCAGCCACTGCCAAAACCAAATTTTCATGACATCTAACTCGCTCTTGAATTTCGTTTTCTCATAGTTAGGAAACAAGCTTTTCTCGATTTGCCAGAATTTAGGAATAAGCGTCAATACATCTTGGTAAAATGACAGTGAATGTGAAGGCACTTTGTAAAGTACATCATAAAACTGAATATCTCCAAAATCGTCTAATAGTAAAAAACCACCTTCTTGATGATAGGCATAACATTGCGGTGCATTCAAATTGAAATATCTTAAAAGACGTGCCACTCGAAAAAAAGCATCCGGTTTTTCTCGATCAAGAGGGGCATCCATGACAACATAGCTTTTAGCTTGAATCTCAACCCGATAATACTGGCGAAAGCTTGCGTCACCAATAATAGGAATTAAAGTTGGTTCCTCTTTTGGGAAAAGTACTTCTAACCACTCTTTGATCTGTAAAAATCTCGATTGCACGACTTTTTCCTAGAAAAATATCAACAACGCGATAGAATAGCAGTAGTTTTGGCTCAAAGAAACCTAGAAATCCTGACAAATGAGCAAAAGGATAATATTTAATCAATGAAAAAAACAATAAAGTTACATAAAAAGGTTTTACCCTTAGCGATAATTTGCACGCTCCCTACTATGGGTAGCAGCAAGATCACCATTGAAAACCCACTACAAAAATCATGGCAATGTACAGCAAATGGAGATACTTGGAAATGTGTCCAAACCAACAATAACAATGCTGATTTATTTAAAAAAAATATCTTACCTAAAGAAAAAAAGCAGATTATTGCTGATGCTTTAGGCTGGTTACCGTCAACGGACCTAAATAATATTTGTGGGGGTTATTATTATCAAGATCCGATTATCAAAGGTCCTTCTAATGAAGCAAAGATCAACGCTCAACAATATCAATATGCCCAAAGTGGTACGATTACTGCTGAAGGCGCGGTTGAAGTTAGAAAAGGAAACCAATATCTTTCAGCAGATAAAGCCGTTTTAACACAAAATGAAGATAAAAAAATCAGTAATGTCAGCCTTACTGGTAATGTTAATTTAAGTCAACCTGGACAGCTTGCCATCGGCTCTCAAGGTAATGCAAATATTACCAATAACACAGCAACCTTAGATGATACTTATTACCTTATTCGTGTACGCCAAAAACCAAGTGGCTCAATGGCAAATTTAGCTTCTGATGAGGTAATAGAAAAAGAAAATAACTTCACAGGTTTTGCTCACGGTCATGCTGATAAGATCATTCAAAATAGCAAAACAAATTATACTTTAAAAAATGCTACTTATACCACTGATAGCCCTTATGGCAATGATTGGATACTCAGTGCAACAACACTTGATTTAGACCGAGAATCAGGACTAGGGACTGCATATAACACTTTATTTTACGCCAAAGACATACCAATTTTATACTGGCCTTATATGACCTTTCCAATTGATAATCGCCGACGCAGCGGATTTTTATATCCTACTGCTGGCTATAACAGCAACTCAGGTTATTACCTTTCTACGCCCTTTTACTGGAACACGGCACCTAATTATGATCTGTTATTAACACCCACCATCTATAATCATAGAGGCGTTTTAATCGGTAGCAACTTTCGTTATTTAACTCAAACGCACAATGGTAGTTTAGATATGCAATACATGCCACATGATCGCATTGCTAACACTGATCGTAAAGCGCTTTCTATTACAGATAATGGTCAGTATGGTAGGAATTGGTCAAGCTATTTTAATTATCAATATGTGGGTGATAAAGATTTTTATAATGATTTTGATAGTGACAATATGGGTTTATCAACACAAACTTTATTGAATAGACAAGCACAACTAAACTATAACAATGAAAACTGGAATATCAATGCAATCGTTCAATCTTATGATGTGATTGATGATACCATATATCTTGCCAACCGACCTTATTGGATGATGCCGCAAATCAATGTTAATGTGAATTACCCAAGCTTATTACCTCATATGAACTTTGAGTGGAATAACCAATTTACTTATTTTTATAAACCGGGTTTAAATAATGTATCCCAAGTTCAAGGACAACGTTACTATAGTGCACCAAAACTCAGCTTTCCTTTTCAAAAAAACTGGGGATTTTTTATCCCATCTATAACCCTATCTGAAACTGCTTATAGCTTACACAGCAGAAATGCTGCAACTGCGCCTAATTTTAGCCAAAACCAATATCCTGATCAAAACATCATTCGCAGCCTTCCGATTATTAATATTGATACAGGATTATACTTTGATCGTAATTTTAGTTTTAATCAGCACAACTACACTCAAACCTTAGAGCCTAGACTCTTTTACACCTATATCCCCTATCAAAACCAAAGTAACATTCCACTGTTTGACACTTCTTTAAATAACTTCTCTTATACTTCATTGTTTCAGACAAATGTTTTTACTGGTATTGACCGAATTAATAATGCTAACCAACTCGCATACGCTTTAGAAACATCTGTCAATCACCAAGAAACTGGTGTAAATGTTTTAAGAGCTGGAATTGGACAAATTATTTATTTTGCGAATCGTGAAGTATCATTATGCTCAGGTACAAATGCTAATTGTGCCAACCCAAGCTTAAAAATCCCATTTTATAACACAAACACCTCTGATATAGCTGCATTTTTTAATTATCGGTTTCTGCCACATTGGCAACTCATGACCAATGCAACTTATAATCCACAAAACAACAATATAGACTTACAAACCTATCAAATACAATATATACCAAACGAAAGTCATATTTTTAACATTGGTTACCAAAATATTAAAAATAACTATGCAGCACTCACACCAGAGCAAATTCAAGCCGGTAGTTTACCTGACTCACTATCACAAATTACTTTTTCCACTATCTGGAAACTCAATCCTCATTGGTCAATCACAGGATTGTGGAGTTATGCGTTTAATTCACGTCATACGACTAACATGTTTGCTGGCATTCAATATGATGCCTGCAGTTGGGCAATTCGCTTCTTAGCACAAAGATATGTCAATTCATCTAGTGATCCAAACAATCCCTCTCAAATTACAGGACCTTTAACCAATGCTTTCATTATTCAATTTGAGCTAAAAGGGTTAGGTGGTAATAGCGAAAGTTCACTTGATCAAAGGCTCACTATGATTCCAGGCTATACACCAAAAGCTGGATTTAACTAAAGGCTAGAAAAGCTATTCAATACCTTAGTGAGTAGTATATAATGCCCTCACTAATTAACTTGAGCTAATCTATTTCATGCACTTACGTTCCACATTAAAGTTAGTTTTATGTACAAGTAGCTTAGTTTTAAGCACGTACACATTTGCAGACACACCACCTACTTTATTACAAAAAACTAATTTACAAACAGACCCAGCTACAAAACACCCCATAAAAGGCAAGCATTTAATCAACAAAATCGTTGCGATTGTTAATGATCAAGCAATCACACTTGACCAACTAAACATCGAAGTTGCAAAAACGAAGGCACAATTAGAGGGCAACCCAAATGTGCAGATCCCAGATCAATTAAACTTACAAAGGCAGGTTCTGCAACAGCTTATTAACCAAACCATTGCCTTACAAATGGCAAAAAGGCAAGGCATTATGGTAACGGACGATGAAGTTAACACATCAATTGCCGAAGTTACGATGCAAAATGGCATTACAATGGAACAATTAAAACAAAAGTTAAAAGATGCACACCTTGCCTTTAGCGACTATTATCAAACCGTAAAAGATCAATTGATCATTAATAAACTCCAACAACGAGCTATTGCAAACAAGCTCTACATTTCACCAACTGAAATAGATAAATATATCAAAAAGCATTTTAATAACCACCAAACAGAATATGACGTGCAAAATATTGTCTTGTCCTCGCTTGATAATCGAACCTCACAAGATGAAGATCATATTATTATTCAAGCCAACAAAATCGTTCAATCTATTATTGAAGGGAAAATGAGCTTTAGTGAAGCAGCTAAAAAATATTCACAAGCAGGGAATGCAAACAGCGGTGGTGAACTTGGCTGGAAAACGCTAAACGAATTACCTGTGATTTATAGAGATAAAGTAGAAACACTTCAAAAGGGAGAAATTAGTCAACCATTTATTGCCAATGGTAGTGTGCAAATTATAAAGCTTATTGACAGTAGAGTACCTGACAATGCTAAGCATTTTATCGAAAAATATCACGTCAAACAAATCGTGATCAATCTATCACCTGTTGTCAATGACAATGAGGCCAAAGCAAAGCTTATACGTATACTAAATGCTATAGACAATGGTCAATCTTTTGCTGATCTAGCAAAAGCAAACTCAGATGCAACTAATAATATAGAACAAGGCGGTGATATGGGCTGGATAAGCTTAAGTACTCAAGCACCTGCTTTTGCACAAGCCGTCAAAAATGCCACAGTCAATAAAGTATCCCAGCCTTTTAAGGTCAATAATAGCTGGCAAATTATTGAAGTTTTAGGTGAACGTAAAGAGGATGACACTGAAGCCTATCGAAAAGAACAAGCCATGATGGCGCTTTTTAACGAAAATGCACAACAAGCGCTTAAAACTTGGATACTGTCCTTGCGCGATAGTGCTTATGTTGAAATCGTAGAGCATAATCTAAATCTCCCTGAGGAGTAAGCATGCACAAGGCAAAAAAATCATTGGGTCAAAATTTCTTACAGGATGAACAGATTATTGCCAACATTATTCACCAAGCACATATTACAGAAAAGGATCAAGTTATTGAAATTGGTCCGGGTCTTGGTGCACTAACAAGACATATTTTAGCTATTACCAAAGAAATTCAAGTCATAGAGTTTGATACGGATGTAGTATTACCATTAAAAGCAGCGTGTGCAGCCTATGGTAAATTAAACATTCGCCAACAAGATGTTTTAACCGTTAACTTTAATGATTTTTACCAAGGACAAAAAATCAAACTCATTGGCAACTTGCCTTACAACATCTCCTCCCCACTCCTTTTTCACTTGATTGATTATGCGCAATTTTTCAAAGATATGCACTTTATGCTACAAAAAGAAGTTGTTGATCGTATCGTTGCCTATCCATCTGAAAAAAACTACGGTCGCTTGAGCGTCATGCTACAGTACCATTTTAAATGTGAAGGATTATTTGATGTACCTGCACACGCATTTCATCCAAAGCCAAAAGTTGAATCACGTATTTTACGCCTTACTCCTTATGTTAAACCACCCATCATTGCAAAGAATTATCAACTGTTTTCAGAAATCGTAAAACAAACTTTTCAAATGCGCCGCAAAACACTACGCAATACTTTAAAGGTTCTTGTATGCCGTGAAAAAATGCAAAGCTTACCAATTGATGTGAGCCTGCGCCCTGAAAACCTCAGTGTCAGTGATTTTGTCATGCTAAGTAATTATATCGGAGCACACTCATGCCAAGTTATCTAATTGGAGACGTTCAAGGTTGTTACGATGAGCTTTGTGCACTGTTGCAAAAGATTAAATTTAATCCTAAACAAGATAAACTGATTTTCGCTGGCGATTTAGTTAATCGTGGTCCTAAGTCTTTAGAAGTGCTGCGTCTTGTGAAATCCTTTGCTAAATCCGCCAAAGTTATACTTGGCAATCATGACCTTTACCTTCTAGCTGTAGCTTTTGGTTATTTACCACTAGGCAAAAAAGATACTTTACAGCAAATATTAAATGCTCCTGACAAAGACGAATTAATGAAATGGCTACGTCATCAACGTTTTTTATACTCACATAAAAAACATGTTGTTACCCATGCTGGGATTCCACCCATCTGGTCGTTGAAAAAAGCCAAACACTTAGCGCTAGAGCTTGAATTTGTACTACAAACTGACATGTGCTTTCAGCACTTTATGAGTAACTTATTTGGTAATGAACCTAATCAGTGGAACAATGAGCTGGAGGGAATTAATCGCTGGCGTTGTATTGCAAATTATTTTACTCGCATGCGTTTATGTAATGCTGAGGGTCGCTTAGATTTAAATTTTAAGGATGAGCTTATGCAAAAGCCAAATGGTTTTGATGCTTGGTTTAATTTTCCTAACCCTAAAATCGATAGTGAATATATACTGATTTTTGGTCACTGGGCAGCACTTAACGGTAAAACTAATAATCCCAGATGTATTAACCTTGATACTGGCTGTGTTTGGGGTGGACAGTTGAGTGCTTATTGTATAGATAACAAAGAGTTTTATCGCGTCGATGCAATGAACTTAATTAAGGAAAATCATTAAAATGGCAAAAATTCTTGTAATTCATGGACCAAACCTAAATTTACTTGGTCAACGTGAAACGGATGTATATGGCACTGCAACATTAAATAGTATTAATCAAAAACTTAGCTCTTTAACAGAAGAGAAAAAAATGAATTGTATTTGTTTTCAATCCAATCATGAAGGTGAAATCGTTGATCAACTCCAACAAGCTCAAGGTAACGTTCATTTTATCATCATCAATCCAGCTGCTTATACACATACCAGTGTTGCTATTCGAGATGCACTGTTAGCGATTCATATCCCATTTATTGAAATACATTTATCAAATCTTCATAAACGCGAACTTTTTCGCCATCATTCTTATCTCTCAGACATTGCTTATGGTGTCATATCAGGGATGGGTGCTCAAAGTTATGAGCTAGCCATGATTGCTGCCATCGACTACTGTCAACATAATTGCATTTAGAAGTTAACTCAAGTAAGGTCATCCTGGTATGTGATAATCTCATCTAAAAAGCAAAACAAACGCGTGACATTTTATGCTTTTATCGTAACAATACTGGGCTGGAAAAGTTTAATTATCATTAAAAGAAAAGGTTAATTAACACAAATGGATATTAAAAAAATAGAACAGCTAATCGCACTTATTGAAAAATCAAACGTGAACGAAATTGAAATTAAAGAGGGTGAAACTTCGATCCGTATCACTGGCATTCAGCCACATCATCATATTGCTATGCACACAATGTCTCCACAAATTATTCATCAAACTCCAACGGTGCAAACTACTCCAACTACTTTAGAAGAAAAAGTGGCTAAACAATCCACTCAAACAGCACCAAGCATACCACAAGGACATCAAGTTAAATCACCGATGGTGGGAACTTTCTATCAATCCCCTTCGCCAGGTGCTGCGCCATTTGTCACCGAAGGACAAACAGTTAAAAAAGGGGATACCCTTTGTATCATTGAAGCGATGAAAATTATGAATCAAATTGAAGCGGAAATAACTGGCACGGTACTTAAGATTTTCGTGAGTGATGGCACACCGGTTGAATACGACCAACCATTGTTTGTTATTGGCTAAGTAAACTTATTTTTTATTATTAAAACCTTGAAGCTTAAAGCTCAATAAAAATTAAGAAACTTATAAATTACTTCATATCGATAAGATAAATAGAAATAAATAGGTCTCATATGATTAAAAAACTCCTTATCGCCAATCGCGGCGAAATTGCACTTAGAATTTTACGCGCTTGTCGAGAGCTTGGGATTAGAACCGTTGCGGTTCATTCGACAACTGATCGGGATTTAATGCACGTTAAACTTGCAGATGAAACAATCTGTATTGGTCCTGCAAACCCTACACAAAGTTATTTAAACATTCCAGCAATCATCGCAGCAGCTGAATTATCAGGTGCTGATGCCATACATCCAGGTTATGGCTTTTTGTCTGAAAATGCCGAATTTGCTGAGTCTGTTGAAAAAAGCGGCTTCATTTTTATAGGTCCACGTGCCGAAAGCATTCGCATCATGGGAGACAAGGTTGCTGCAATTCAAAACATGAAAAAAGCGGGAGTTCCATGCGTTCCAGGCTCAAATGGTCCGATTAGTAAAGACCCTCAAAAAAACCTTGCCATGGCAGATGAAATTGGTTATCCCATTATGATCAAAGCAGCTGGAGGCGGTGGCGGTCGTGGTATGCGAGTTGTGCGTAAAAAAGAAGACTTGCTTAAATTTATCGAAATGACACAAGCCGAAGCCAAAATGGCTTTTAATAACGATATGGTCTATATGGAAAAGTTCTTAGAAAATCCACGACATATTGAAATTCAAGTATTTGGTGATGGGCAGGGTAATGCTATTCACTTATTTGAGCGTGATTGTTCAACTCAACGCCGACATCAAAAAGTCATTGAAGAAGCACCAGCACTCGGTTTGACTGATGAACAACGCAAAAAAATTGGTCAACGCTGCGTGGAAGCATGCACAATACTTAAATATCGTGGAGCAGGTACTTTTGAGTTTCTATATGAAAATGGTGAGTTTTACTTCATTGAAATGAACACTCGTATCCAGGTAGAACATCCTGTCACTGAATCTATTACTAATATTGATTTGATTAAAGAGCAAATTCGCATTGCCTCAGGTGGAACATTAAGCTTCAATCAAGAAGACATTAAAATTACAGGGCATGCAATAGAATGCCGTATTAATGCTGAAGACCCTGAGAAAATGCTACCTTGTCCTGGAAAAATTGAAATTTATCATGCCCCTGGTGGTCCTGGAGTTCGAGTCGACTCACATATCTACTCACAATACTTCGTGCCACCTAACTATGACTCGATGATTGCAAAGGTAATCGTTCATGCACGCACTCGTGATATTGCCATTCAGCGCATGCAAAGTGCGTTAGAAGAGATGATTATCAGCGGAATCAAAACTAATATTCCACTTCACCATAAAATTCTTGCTAATCGTGACTTCCAAAATGGTGGAACCAATATTCATTTTCTCGAAAAAATGCTTGAAAAAGAGAAAGCGTAATTATTATGCTTTGGAAAGAACTCTCACTAACTTGTTTACAAGTTCACCTTTCTACATTAGAAAATTTTTTAATAGAAGAAGGTGCTTGCTCTATTAGCTATCAAGATGCTAAAGATCAACCTATCCTTGAGCCAAAAGTAGGTGAAAACCCACTATGGGATGAAGTAGTGTTAGTTGCACTTTTTACTGAAAAGTATGATCATAATAAAGTTACTATCAAACTCAATCAAAGTCGACTGAAACTGTTTATCATTGGTGAAATCAAAGTACGTGAATTTGCTGACCAAGACTGGACACGTGCTTGGATGAACGATTTTCAACCGATGCAATTTGGTCAAAAACTTTGGATTTATCCTAGTTGGTTTGTACCGCCAAGCCACGACCCTAATCAAATAAATGTTTTACTGGACCCAGGTCTAGCATTTGGTACAGGAACACACCAAACAACTGCCTTGTGCTTAAACTGGTTGGATCGCGAAATAAAAGGTGGTGAAAGCGTTATAGACTTTGGCACAGGCTCAGGAATTTTGGGTATTGCAGCAAGAAAACTAGGTGCTAAATCGGTTATTGCGATTGACAATGATCCACAAGCTATCATCGCAAGCAAAGCAAACGCTGATAAAAATACTATCGTTGTTGGTTTTTCACCTTGCTTGCCACAGGATGTACCAATGCCACTTGCAGCTGATATACTTATTGCTAATATTTTAGCTGGCATTTTGATTGAGCTAGCAGCTACCATCGCAAGTTATGTCAAAATGGGTGGCAAGCTTGCACTATCCGGCATTTTGCAAGAGCAAGTTGATGAAGTAAGTGAAATTTTCAGTCAATATTTTACATTGTCAAAGCCAGTGTTTAAAGATGAATGGGCGCTTATCTGTGGTATTCGTAAATGACGTGAGCACCTGTAATAAATTACAACTAAACAGTTGCTTTCACTTTCAAAACAATTTATAACTATTCCAGGATAGGAGGTTTGAAGTTAGTACCTCTAACAGGGAACTGCGCTGACCAATAAAGCAAACTGAGAATACACAATAAGCTTTAGTATTTCCAGCCAAACATACCTATTACCCATCGTGCTTCAAAAAATACTGCGGAATGATGGGCAATGGAAGTTTATATTTTGTTCAACTTTATAATGTTTTAAGGGGATGAATATGTCTAATGAGGTCCTTGCCTCACGTGGCTTGCCTAAACCATTTTGGGTAATCTGGGGAATTGAATTATGGGAACGTTTTGGTTATTATGCCACGCAAGCAATTCTAGCACTTTATTTTGTTAGCTACTTAGGCTTTAGCCAAGAGCTCAGTATTTATACCTTTGGTTCCTTTTCGGCTTTTGTGTATGGCTTTGTTTGGGTGGGGGGCTACGTTGGTGACAAATACTTAGGAGCAAAACGCACGGTTGCTTTAGGTGCAATTATATTACTTATTTCTTATATTGCCTTAGCTTTATCCAATCAAGATACCATTTTTTATGCACTTGGTGGTATCATCGTTGGTAATGCTCTTTTTAAAGCAAATCCCTCTTCATTAATCTCTAAACTTTATGAAAAAGGAGATCCTGCATTAGATGGTGCAATGACTTTATATTACATGGCAATTAACTTAGGTTCGTTTGTTTCTATTCTTATTGCCCCTATTGCCGCTCAACAGTTCGGCTGGGAAGCAGCCTTTTGGATCAGTTCTTTTGGCTTACTGCTTGGACTATTAAATTATTTCGTGTTTTACAAAGTACTTGGTTCAATCTCTACGGAAGCAGGCGCCAAGCCAATGGTTTTTGGACGTTTAATCACTGTAATTGTTACTTCAATTGTTGCCGTTATTGTGTTTGGCAAGTTGTTACCACACACCACAATTTGCTATACCATTGTATACATCGTTGTAGCTGGTGGCTTTTTATACTTCCTAAAAACTGCACTGTCACTTAAAGGCTCTGACCGTACTAGAATGCTGATTGCTTTCTTACTAATCCTAGAAGGAATTGTGTTCTTTGTTTTATACAACCAAATGCCAACTTCACTGACCTTCTTTGCACTTCATAATATTGATAATAATGTTTTTGGCTGGGTAATCCCCGCTGCATCTTATCAAGTTCTAAATCCTCTTGTCATCGTTATTGTTTCACCCATTTTAGCAGTGCTCTATAAAAAAATTCCAGGTACACATGTAACTAAATTCTGTTTTGGTATGACTTTATGTGGTCTTGCTTTCTTAGTTTTATATCTACCACGCTTCACAGCAGCAGAAACAGGTTTAGCCTCTCCTTGGTGGATGGTTTTAACTTATACATTACAATCTATTGGTGAGCTATTGGTATCCGGTCTTGGTATTGCAATGGTTGCGGAACTTTGCCCACGTGCTATGTCAGGATTTGTAATGGGAATATGGTTTCTAACAAGTATGCTTGCAGGACCTTTGGGTGCTTATGTAGGAAACCTAACCTCTCCGCCAACAGGTATAGAATTAACCACACTTGAAAGCTTGCACGTTTATACAAGTGTCTTTGCACAAATTGGAATTGTAACTCTTGTTATTGCATTATTAATGTGGTTATCGCGCCCATTCTTAAATAAATATATACATAGCGCCAGTAAAACAGATAGTCACCAAATCAATGAAGTGATTGATTAAAATAAGCAATTTTCAACTTGCACTATTTCCTACTTCTTGTATCTTTATAAGCCACTACAAAACATAAAATCTTAAATTAGGAATGCATTTATGGAGATGAGCATCCAAAACTTTAATCAATATTTTCAGTGGCTATTAAACTTAATCCTTGAATACTTACCACAAATAGTCATTGCAATTATTATTCTGGTAGTTGGCTTAATTGCTGCCAAAATCATCAAAAATAATACTCAAAAAGTATTGTTTAAGACTCGATTAGATAAAGCTGTAACCATGTTTTTGATGCAAATCATGCACGTCTTTTTGGTTATCTTTGTCATCCTGATTGCCTTAAATACGCTTGGTATTTCTACGACACCTTTCACCGCAGGCATTGCTGCTGTACTTGTTGGTATTGGTATGTCGCTTAGAACATCTGCTAATATTGTCGTCTCTGGTATTATGATCGTTTCTACTCGTCCTTTTAAGATTGGAGAATTTGTTGATCTAGGTGGTACATCTGGCACTGTAGAAAGCATTAGTTTTGTTTTTTGTACACTTAGGACAACAGATGGGAGAGAAATAAAAGTCCCTAATAGCCTTGTCACTTCTCGCATTATTACTAATTTTTCAAACAATGAATTTCGCCGCAATGATTTTATCATTGGTATTGGTTATAGTAGTGATCTATTACTTGCCAAAAAGCTATTGCAACAATTAGTTGATCAAAATGAAAAAATCATTAAAATCGATGATAAACAACCTATCGTACGTGTTGACGCGCTTGGAGATAATAGTGTCAACTTAATTGTTCGCTATTGGACAAACAGAGCTGATTACTTTGAAACAAAATGGCATCTAAATGAGTCTGTTAAACTTTGTTTTGATGAAAACAATATTGAAATTCCTTTTCCACAGCGCACAGTGCATATTGCAAATACCGTAACAACGATGACCACTCAATCATAATTAAAAACTAACCAAAAACCTAATCAGTAAAGCTATACTGGCTTTTTCAGCATCTTCTCTACTTCGCCTATATGTGTTTCCTCTTCAACAATTAAGCCTCTTGCATATTCCTCCAAGAGGATTGACTGACCTTCTGAAAGTTTTAATAACTCACGATAAAGCTTTAAGGCTAGATGTTCATGTTCCAAGCTTTCTTTTAAAATCTCATCAATATTATGCTTATGGGTTTCAGTTAAGGTTGCAATTTTTAACGATGGATGTTGACCAAAATGTGTGATCATTTCCCCTGCCTGTGTCGCATGATTGAGACTTTCTTGTGCTTGTGAACGCATCCAACTCACGATCGGAATTCGACCATGACCAATGATCATTAAAGAATAATGAGTATATCTGACAACGCCAGCCATCTCTAATTCTAGGATACGATTAAGTACATCAAAAATTTGAATCTTATTATCTGAATATAATTCCATGTCTATATTTACTCAATAATTTGTCATCATCTTAAAACCGTAGTCTGAACAAAACTACTCCATATTGCAAGTAAATTTATAAATTCTTATCATTACATGTTTAGTCTTACTTAGATTTGGAGGCTCTTACTAGAATCCCAGTGATCACACTTAGTAATAGAAGAGATGCAGTTAATATAAACAGTAAATTTGACATGTCTACCGTAACATAAGAAATAAGTGCTATAGATAAGTAGTGCATGAAGGAATTCTAGCGAAGTAAATATGATGGTTTGATCTGTAAGTGATAAGGTAGCAACCATATCAGTAGTTGCCACTCGCATTAGTGCCATTATCTATATTTTGATAGATCAAGTTTGGAAATTACAATTTGGTATGCCCTAATTAATATACTGATTAATGTATCTTGATATATCCAAAAATCGCCTTGTAGAGTCAAACAAAATATGTCTTTAGCTACTACTTAAACTCATAACGTCAGTCCTTATTATTATGCGTAGATGGGTAAATATAACTGAACTTTAGAGTTCAAGCTTCCAGTCTGTGAGTTTTAAAATAAGCAATTTGGGCAACACTTTTGCTAAAAAGCTAATAAACTCGCTTACAAATTTTGTTGGTTTATCGTTATAATCTTCAATGTGATTGGTTGTGTTGTTTTGTTTGCACTTATAACCTGCCAATCACCAAGCTATTTGGTTCACAGAACATAGTTTAAAATATAATCAAAAATAGCATTTACAAAAACTTCTGCTATGGTTTATATAAAATATAAACTCTAAATAATAGTTCATTGGAGTCATTTATGGATAGTAGTGATTTGATCATTTTACGACATTTACTTATTGAGAAGAACATCAGTGTTACCGCAAAGCTTATGAACGTTTCACAACCAGCTATTACCATGCGCTTAGGCAAACTTAGAATAATGTTTAAAGATGAGCTTTTGGTACGTGATGGTAATAAAATGAGGCTTACACCTAAAGCAAGTGATATGCTGAATCCAATTATCCGCATTACAGATGAAATGCTGGTCTTAATGTCAGATCATGATTTCAACCCCTACACCACACAGACTGTTGTAACAATCCAAATGACTGAAGCATTAACTGAAATTTGCGCTAAAGCGATTATTGAAAAGTTTTTAAACTATAACAATAAGCATAAAATTAATCTCACAACGCTTTCGTATACCGGTCTACAACCCTATGATCACGATTTTAAAAATACTGATGTCATCATAGGTATTCCAACCCATATTGAAGGTTATAACGATGAAGTCTATAGCTATGAGCAAAGTGTGCTCATGCATGATCGCTATTTTGATGATAGCAAAAAATCAATTACCTACGAAGAATATATTAAATTACCACATATCGTCTTTGCAAGTGACAATCTGCTTTTAGACATTATTGGTCGCCCTGAACCACGTAATATCTGCTTAAAAATCAGTAGTTTAAGAACAGCAGTAGAAATGCTACAAGACAGATACGTCATGACAACATCAACGATAATTACTCAAATTTTCAACAAAAAGTACCTTCCCTTACCTTTTGAGATACCTCAGTTCCCATTTAAACTATCTTATCCTGAACGTTTAAAGCATGATAAGAAAAACCGCTGGATTCGCAATGTTTGCAATATCGTCATGCAAGATTTACTTAAACAATATAAGCATTAAAAAACGCTCAAAAATAAATTAATTGGCATTGACAGCTTTTCTGCGATTAAACAGCACAACATCATTCTTAATCGGAATATTGCACGATAATCATATATTACCGCTAGAGTTTAATTGTTGTAATAGCGCTTCAATAATTTCATGATTAGCGCGAGGAACCTTAAGTCTACTTAGCATCTCAATAAGAATCCACTTGCCTTGTTGATTCTCTTTTGGCATAGGGAGATCACTATAGGAGTTTACAATATAACAATTAAGCTCCACTACTTTATCGCCATAGTTATGGGTTTTAACCATAAGAAGTCTAATATTCTTAGCATAGATTCCTACTTCTTCCTTTAATTCACGTATTAATGCAGCTTCGG
This sequence comes from Candidatus Nebulibacter yamunensis, assembly GCF_024208055.1. Classification (NCBI taxonomy): domain Bacteria; kingdom Pseudomonadati; phylum Pseudomonadota; class Gammaproteobacteria; order Thiotrichales; family Francisellaceae; genus Candidatus Nebulibacter; species Candidatus Nebulibacter yamunensis. Next base: position 173,912 of record NZ_JAMBMW010000001.1, on the reverse strand, counting down.
GACTTTCATTAGGCTTAATTTTTCCACCCGGAAATTCCCATAAACCTGCTAAATGTTGACTTTCTTTGCGTTTTGTTAAAAAAACTTGGTTTTTTTGGTCATTTAATATGACTCCTATCGCAACTTTGATTAAAATCATTAGTCTGAATAACTTAAGTAACTTTAAACATATGTTCTATAGCTTAACAAATCAATTTTTAATTGCCATGCCTAATTTGCAGGATCGTACATTTGAACGTTCTGTTATTGTTATGTATCAAGATGATAAACACAGTGTAGTGGGACTCATGGTTAATAAACCACTTAAACATAAACTAAAAGATTTATTTAAAGAATTACAGATTGATTATAGTCATACCAACCATGATGTGTTAACCAAGTCCATTCATGTTGGTGGACCTGTGAATATTAAAAATGTCTTTGTTTTATATCGCACACCATACTCGCATAGCTATGACTCAAGCATTCAAATTACCGATGAGCTCATTGTTACCACAAGCCCTAATATTTTACTTGACCTTGCGCAGAATATTACACCTAAACAATACCTTATTATTGCAGGTTACAGCAATTGGGCGCATGATCAATTATTAAATGAAATTAAGCAAAATAGCTGGCTTAACACACAGATTAATCATGATATTCTTTTTGCTAAAGAAGATCATTTTAAGTGGGAACAAACTTTTAACCTTGCTGGTTTAAAGGGTCCTGCACAGCTTTACCATGGCTTTGGTCATGCATAAACTTATCGGATTTGATTTTGGTAATTCACGCATTGGCGTTGCAAGTGGTCAAATGATCACCAAAACTGCCACTCCTATTGCCACAATATCTGCTAAAAAAGGTGAGCCTCAATGGAAGGAATTAGATAAAATCATTAAACAATGGCGCCCCACTGACATTGTGATTGGTTTACCAATTGATGCCAAAGATCAAGAAACCAAAATCACAGAACAAACCCGCGCGTTTGCAGAGAAAATTAAACAACGTTATCAAAAACCTGTTCATTTAATTCCAGAAACATTTTCAACACGCGAAGCACGTTGGCGTTTAGAAGAAGTACAAAATAAATCTAACCGCCACTTAAAAGTCGACGCTTTGGCTGCTTGTGTTATACTTGAAACATGGATGAATGAGCATTGAATCTACCATAAATGCCTTCAATAGCAAAATTATATTAATTAATGGCCAGTTATAGTTGCAAGATCTTTGAAAAATTGACGTGAACGCCTGTATTTATAAAACTTTAAATAGAAAAATTAGAATCATGGTTTACTACTTGAGATTGCTGCTGAAGCATTCTTTCTGAGGAGAAAATCTGTTCAAAATCATCTTTTTCGACTAAGTCGCCCAAAGCAGAATTTTTTATTATTGGCTTATATGCCCCATAACCTTTTTAATGAATGGATCAAAATATTTGCTAAGCAAGCTATCGTAATTTCTTATGCTTTTGGGGTTCACACCATTTAATATGGCAGCTGTCCAAATCGCAACGTGTCTAGTACAATCGCCTTGAAAAGGCGCTTGGCTGGAGAGATAACAGGATTTAATCACAAAATAAAATTATTTTTAACATTACCTTAAGATAAAAAGACAAAACGATAAAAAGTAGAAGTTAATTATGTCTTAAATTCATTAACTTGACATATAAATTGTACAAATACCATTCTCTTGGTAAAAACTATAAATTATAACCGCTTAAAGTATAAATCCATGTTACAATTCAAACGCTTTTAACTCTCACTTTTGGAGAATCAAACCAATGAGATCGATTAAACGCGCTTTGATCAGCGTTTCTGATAAAACCAATATCATTGAATTTGCCCATCAATTACATAAGCTTAATATCGAAATTCTATCCACTGGAGGTACGGCAAAACTATTAAGTGATGCAAACATTCCCGTTATCGAAGTGTCTGATTATACAGGATTTCCTGAAATGATGGATGGTCGAGTGAAAACACTTCATCCGAAAATACACGGAGGATTATTAGGACGACGTAGTATAGATGATCAAGTAATGCAACAACACGATATTCGTTCAATTGATCTTGTTATTGTTAATCTCTATCCTTTCAAACAAACGATTGAGAAACCTAACGTCACTTTTGAAGACACGATTGAAAACATCGACATTGGCGGTCCTACAATGCTTCGCTCTGCTGCTAAAAATCACCAAGATGTAGCTGTTATTTGTGACCCTAACGATTATAGTGAGGTTGCAAATAAACTTGCTACGAACAATGGTGCACTTGATTTTCAGACACGCTTTAAACTTGCGTGCAAGACCTTTGAACATACTGCACAATACGATGGTATGATAGCTAACCATCTTGGTAAATTCAATCCACAAACAGGTAAAAAAGAACAGAATTTTCCAACTACCATTAATCTTCAATATCAAAAAATCGAAGACATGCGTTATGGCGAAAATCCACATCAAAAAGCAGCACTTTACATTGAAAAAGGCTATCTAAATGCTTGTGTTGCTCATGCTAAACAATTACAAGGAAAAGTATTATCTTATAACAACATTGCCGATAGTGACGCTGCTCTTCAATGCGTTAAAAGTTTTGATTTACCCAGCTGCGTTATTGTCAAACATGCCAACCCATGTGGCGTAGCGACAGCCAGCAACTCAACTGAAGCTTATCAAAAAGCATTTCAGTGTGATCCAACCTCAGCCTTTGGCGGAATTATTGCCTTTAATATAATGCTTGATGCTCAAACAGCAACAGCTATTATTGAGCAGCAATTTGTTGAAGTTATTATCGCACCTGAAGTTAGTCACGAAGCACTGATCGTACTTGCTAAAAAGCCTAATGTACGTGTACTTGCCTGTGGTTATAATCAAAGTGTAACATCAAATAAACTTGAGTTTAAAAAAATTGATGGTGGCTTATTGGTGCAGGATAAAGATATACGAACAGTCAGCGCTAATGAGCTAACAATTGTCACCAATAAAAAACCAACACAAGCACAGTTGCAAGATTTATTATTTGCGTGGAAAGTAGTGAAATTTGTTAAATCTAATGCCATCGTTTACGCCAAAGACAATATGACAATTGGCATTGGTGCAGGACAAATGAGCCGGGTATTTAGTTCTAAAATTGCTATTGAAAAAGCTCAAAATGCTAAACTCAACGTTAAAGATTCAGTTATGGCATCAGATGCTTTTTTCCCATTTAGAGATGGTGTTGATGCCGCAGCTCAATCTGGAATTAGTGCCATCATTCAGCCTGGTGGCTCCATGCGTGACCAAGAGGTTATTGATGCTGCCAATCAACACAATATCACAATGGTGTTCACAGGAATAAGACATTTTAGACACTAAGAGTTCGTTGCAAAATTGAAGTTCCGTGAACCCCTTTTTTATACCGTAACGCTATCAAATTTCCTGCAATATATAAAAAACCACTAAAACTGATCGTTGTTTTAAGTACCTTGTTAAAAATTTAGGTCAAAAAATTTATTCGTACCTTTTTGCAATACTATAGTTATTCCAATAAGTGCCAATATTTCTTAATGAGTTCATCAATGGATGCACGTACGCTCCGTATATTTTTCATTTCTTCGTTATAGTAAAACCCTGCTTATTTATCCTCATTTTCTTGTTTTCAATGGAACTTTACTATTACAATTTAAGCATACTTTGGAAATACCTTAAATACTTGTAACAAAAGGTTTTGTCTTGGTTTCAGTTAACTAATGACAACTTTATACTTGATCAGTATACTGAGCCTAATTTTATTAACTCAAACGTTATTTAAATTATGCAACACTTCGATTTAATTTGTATTGGTGGTGGCAGTGGTGGCATTGCCGCAGGTTTACAAGCCGCGCGTCTAGGTAAAAAAGTCGCAATTATTGAAGCCAAAGAACTCGGTGGCACTTGTGTAAACCGGGGTTGTGTACCCAAAAAAGCAATGTGGTATGCCTCTAATCTTGCATCACATTTAAAGCATGACTATCCAGGTTATGGTTTTAATATAGATGTTAAGGGTTTTGACTGGCAATTGCTTAAGCAAAAACGCCACACTTATATCGACAATATCCATAGATTTTATGACAAACTGTTAGATATTCAAAAAATAACCTACTTTAAAGGCTGGGGAAAATTCAAAGATGACCACACTATTATCATTGATGGCAATATTGAAATCAGTGCGGATTACATCTATGTTTGCCCAGGCGCATCTCCGCTTACCCCTAGTAATATTTCAGGTGCTCAGTATGGTATTACCTCAGATGATTTCTTTGAGCTTGATACTCAACCTAAAAAAGCCGTTGTCGTAGGTGGTGGCTATATTGGTGTCGAAATTGCAGGGGCTTTTCATGAACTTGGTACAGAAACCCATTTTTTAATACGACGTGACAAGCCACTCAAAGACTTCGATGAAATGCTAAGTGATCAATTGCTTGAAAGCATGCACATGCTTAAGCTCGATGTACGTACTATGACAAATGTCAGTAAAGTAATAAAAAAAGACAATGGGTTATTAGATATTTACACTAATAATAAGCAAATTTTTGTCGATGTAGATTGCCTGGTTTGGGCAACAGGACGCGCACCATTTACCAAAAACCTAGGTTTTGAAAACACGACTGTACAATTAAGAAACGATGGCACCATTGTGGTTGATGAGTACCAAAAGACAACTGTTGACCATATTTTTGCTATTGGAGATGCTACGGGTTCAGCACAATTAACACCTGTTGCAATTGCTGCAGGCAGAAGGCTCTCTAGAAGGCTATTCAATAATGAATATGATTTGAAACTAGATACTAAGCTTATTCCAACAGTTGTTTTCTCACATCCTGCTATTGGCACGATTGGGCTGACTGAAAAGGAAGCCATTGAGCAATATGGCAAAGAAAATATAAAAATTTACACCAGTAAATTCACGCCATTATATTCAGCAATCTCTGGCTTTAGGCTGCAAACTGCCATGAAACTTATCGTCACTGGCGAGCAAGAAAGTGTCATTGGCTGTCATTTAATTGGTTTAGACGTCGATGAAATATTACAAGGCTTCGCCGTTGCAATTCAAATGGGAGCAACCAAAAAAGACTTAGATAATACGATCGCTATTCATCCAACAAGCGCTGAAGAACTTGTTACCATGCGTTAAGGGATATTTTATGATCATAAAATATCAGACCGTTGATCAGTATAGCATTCCAAAACAAACTCAATAAGTATAAAAATATGACATATTGGATTCGGTAAGCATAATGAGTAATGACGTACGATTAGATAAATGGTTATGGGCAGCACGCTTTTTTAAAACAAGGCAACTAGCAAAAGAAGCAATTGACGGTGGTAAGGTACATTACAATGGTGCTCGCAGCAAAGTCAGTAAAAAAGTTGAAATTGGAGCCACATTAGATATTCGTCAAGGTTTTTATAACAAAACAGTTATTGTAGAAGCTTTATCCAACATACGTGAATCAGCTAGCATTGCTCAAAAGCTTTATATCGAAACACAAGAAAGTATGAATAAGCGTAGCTATGAAGAAGAATTGCGTAAACTCAATCAAGCTAGCATTCCTAATCCAACAAAACCAACAAAAAAAGAACGAAGAAAAATCATCTCATTCAAACATAAAATGGAGTAAGTGAAAGTCATTCAAAAAAAGTAATCTTTTGAATGATTCTTAGATTGATGCTATTCATTATTATTTTTCTTTATCCGCTGGAACCCCCATCACGATTAACACATGTTCTGCAATTTGTGCAAATATAGGTGCCGCCGCTGAACCACCGCCATAAGCTTCCCCTTTTGGATCATCGACAACAACAACTATAACGATCCTAGGGTTGGATGATGGTGTAATGCCAACGAAAGTAACTGTATAACTATCTAAAGCATAACCACCTGCTATTGCCTTACGCACAGTACCAGTTTTACCTGCAACATGATACTGTAAGATTCTTGCTTTTGATGACGTACCACCGACACCTTCGACAACAGAGGTCAACATATCAACCATTTTCTTGGCAATTTCGCTGTTAATTACTTGAAAACCTAAAGCGTCTTCATTCTCATTGCGTTTTAATAAAGTGGGGGAAATAAGTTTGCCACCATTAGCAATTGCACTATACGCATGAGCAATTTGTAATGCTGTTGCATTCATTCCATAACCAAATGACAAGGTTGCTAAAGGGAAATCTCCCCATTTACGTGGACTAGGTACATAACCACTACGTTCTCCAGGAAAACCAATTTTGGTCATTTGCCCAAAACCAAACTTACGTAAGGTATCCGCTAAAGCATTGGCATCAATTGATAGCACAATCCTAGAAATACCGACATTAGAAGATTTCATTAAAATATGACGCAAATCCATTTCTCCATAGTTACGAAAATCTCTTACTGGACTACCATTGAGTTTATAGTAACCAGGAGAAGTATCAACGATGGTATTGACGTCATATTTTCCTGACTCCATGCCTGCAATTGCTGTAAATGGTTTTATTACCGACCCTGGTTCATAAACGTCCGTTAACACTCTGTTTCTACGCTTTTCAGGCGTTGCATCATACATGTTATTAGGATTATAAGAAGGGTAATTGACCATAGCCAAAACCTCACCTGTCTTAACATCAATAATTACCGCTGAACCAGCAACAGCATTATTATTTATCACCCCTTCTTTTAAATACTTATAGGTTATATATTGAATCTTGCGATCAATACTTAAAGTAATGTCATTGCCATGTTCAATAGCAATATCATCATCGTTTTTGCGGGCAACCCCACCTTTTAAATCTCGATGAATCGAGTACTTCCCATCTTTTCCGGTTAAATAGCTGTCATATTGTAGTTCAATCCCTTCTTGTCCCTTGTCATCAATGTTAGTGAACCCAACAACATGAGCCATAACCTCTGCATCTGGATAAAAACGCTTGAACTCACGTTCAACCTTGACCCCTTTAACATCCATCATTTTAACTTGTTGAGCTAAATAAGGTGAAATTTGACGCTTTAGGTAAATAAAACCACTTTTACCCTCTCGTGCTTTAACACGTTCAGTAATAGATGTTCTCTTATCCTGAGATAAGTCTAGTAAGTCAAGGATTTTTAAAAACTTGGGATCGTCAGCCTTAACAAAAAAAGGATCTACCCAAATAGAATCAACAGGTGTACTAATTGCTAAAGGTTTTCCGTTTCTATCGCTGATCATACCACGATAGGCTTTACTAACGACTGTGCGTTCAGAACGATTATCACCTTCTTTTTTAAGCTTATCATATTCGACTGTCTGCATGTGAATTAGTTTGTAAATTAAAAGACTAATCACCGCAACAATGACAAATGTAATAAAATAATAACGCCAACTTTTACTTATAGTTAACTTAGCCATTAACCTGTATCACCCTTGTTTCCTTAACTGTTGGTAAGTGCATATTATTTTCTTTTGCTACTTCTTCCACATGCGAAGGTGAGGCAAGTGTACTATGCTCAATCAGAATTTGTGTCCATTGATCACGCAAGTTTTCTCGTTGACAAAACAGTCTTTGCTCTTCATCCAAAGCAGTTTTATATTGATATTTCACAATTACAACCATAAAAGCAGATAAAACAAGCAACACGCATAATACAAATGCCAGCACAACTTTAAAGTTAAACGTGCTCTTAATAAAAGATTGAAAAAGCTTAGCACGTACTTCTGCTCTTGTCATATCAAACCTTTTTTATTTTTTCTATCACTCTTAAGATTGCACTTCTTGAGCGCACATTTTTACTTAGCTCATCTTCATTTGATTTACCTTGTTTTATAATCCACTTGGCTTGCGGAATAAAGTTATCAAACACAGGAAAACCTCGCGGAAGGTTTTTATTTTCATGTTTAATCAAATTGGTCATAAAGTGTTTCACAATTCTATCCTCTAACGAATGAAAACTAATCACGGCTAAACGTCCTGTTGACTTTAACAACTCAAACGCATCTATCAAGGTTTTACTAATCTCATTCAACTCCTGATTGACATAGATTCTTAACGCTTGAAAACAGCGAGTAGCTGGATGTTTTTTTTCTCTCTTACCAATCGTTTTTTCAATAAGGCTTGCAAGCTTAAGTGTACGTGTTAAATCTCCACCTGATTGAAGTGCTGTTTTAATTGCTTGTGCTATACGGAAAGCGTGACGCTCTTCACCAAACTCACGGAAAATAAGACTAAGCTCCTCAACGCTGTGACTATTAAGCACGTCAAAAGCCGACACACCATTTGTTTGATCCATGCGCATATCAAGTGGACCATCTTTCATAAAACTAAACCCACGCTCAGCTTGATCTAACTGCGGTGATGACACCCCTAAATCAAGCAAAATTCCATTTATTTTCCCTGTTAATCCGTGTGCATCGATTACTGTTTTCATCGTTGAAAATGGCGCGTGGATGAGTATTAATTTACGATTCTGAATGTAATCAGAAAAGTTATCCTTACCATATTCAATAGCTTCTAAATCACGATCAAAAGCAAACAATTGACCTGTATTGAGTTTTTCTAGAATTGCTTGTGAATGACCACCACGACCAAAGGTAGCATCAATATAGATACCATCTTGTTGAATATCTAAAGCATCAAGTGACTCATTAAGTAGAACAGAATAATGCATAGTTGTGAACGTCTTGTATAAATTGTTTCATTTTATTTATTGCGTTCGTTATATTACCTAAGTTTTGCTCAATAAGAGAAGTAAAATAACTGCCGACGATAGCCGCATTACCTCCTGCTTGCCATACGGCATGGACATGAGCGGGTTTTGAAATACCAAACCCCACCACCATTGGCTTATCAATTAAGCTTCGTACTTGTTTGATTCGCACGAGCGTTTGAGGCGCTATTTCTGCTTTGACACCAGTCGTTCCAAAACCACTTAATACATAATTAAATGCACTACTATGATCAGCTAACACTCTAACACGTATATCATTTGAATTAGGTGCAATCATTTGTACTACGCCAATATTATATTTTTTAAGCAAATCCATGTGTTCTTTAGCTTCTTCTAGTGGTAAATCTGCACACACCACGGCGTCTACACCAACCTGAGATAGTTTTTGATATGCTATTTCACCGTGACTAAACAATAAGTTGTAATAAATCAAAAGTCCAATAGCCAGTTGTGGGTAGCGTATTCGGATAACGCTTAAAAGTTCAATGCAACGGTCAAATTTCATGCCTGATTTTAGTGCGCGTTCCATTGATCTTTGGTTCATAGGACCATCAGCAATTGGATCAGAAAATGGAAACCCAAGCTCAATTGCCTCAATTCCGGTACTAATGACAGCGTCAATAATTGTTAAACTTCTGTCGAAATCAGGATCCCCCAAAGTGAAAAATGGCATAAATACTTTCTTATTTTTATCCTGAAAAAGCATATTAAATCTATTCATTAATAGTACCTTTATACAAAAAATAGCTTGCTAAGTCTTTGTCCCCACGACCTGATAAGTTGACTAATATGGTTTTGGCTTTGAGTTCATTTTTAGCTAATTTCAGCGCTAAAGCCAAAGCATGTGACGATTCAAAAGCTGGAATAATGCCCTCTTTTTTAGATAGCTCTTCAAACGCATTAATAGCCTCGCTATCACTAATAACCATATATTGAGCACGCTTAATTTGTTGTAAATAAACATGCTCAGGTCCTATGCCAGGATAGTCTAACCCCGCTGAGATGGAGTATGGTTCTTTAATCTGACCATCTTCATCTTGTAAAAACAATGAGTGCATACCATGAAAAACACCAACTTTTCCTTTATTCATTGTTGCTGCATGCTCACCTGTTTCAATGCCCTTGCCTGCAGGTTCAGCACCATAAAGCATAACTCTTTCGTCTGCCAGAAAACCACTAAATATACCAATAGCATTACTACCTCCACCTATACAAGCAATCACGGCATCTGGGAGTTTATCTGTTTTAAGAAGCATTTGATTTCTTGCTTCGTGTCCTATGACTTGTTGAAAATAACGCACCAAACTTGGAAAAGGATGAGGACCAGCAGCTGTACCAAAGCAATAATAGGTATCCTCTGCATGACTGATCCAATCACGCATAGCATCATTAATAGCATCTTTCAATGTAGCACTACCCGAAGACACACTATGCACTTTTGCTCCAAAAAGCCTCATTCGCTCAACATTGGGCTTTTGCCTTGCAATATCAACCGCACCCATATAGATTTCAACATCAAGACCTAGCATCGCTCCTGTCATAGCTGTTGCTACACCATGTTGCCCAGCTCCAGTCTCGGCAATGACCCGTTTTTTGCCTAAATATTTTGCTAACAGCATCTGACCAATTGTATTATTGGTTTTATGGGCGCCACCATGCAATAAATCCTCGCGCTTTAAATACAGATGAATATTATATTCAGAAGAAAGATTACGCATAAAAGTAATGGGCGTTTCACGTCCAGCATAATCACGTAACATACGTTGAAGCTCATCTTGAAAAGTTTGATCCTTTTGAATTTCGATAAAACCTTGTTCAATCTCAGTTAACGTCGGAATTAAGCTTTCAGGAGCATAACAGCCACCAAACTGACCATATCGTGTTGCTAATTGCATAAAAGAATATTAATCCTTCAAAAAAAACAGCAAAAACTGTGCGTCTAACATAACATTCCTTTTACGGTGTGACAAAGAAAATTTGCAACTTTGTATCAATATGAAGATGCAACAATATTGATATTAGTTATAAATACTATTCACCGATACCAACACTTTAGCAATACCAATAAGTATATGAGAATCATAAATTGGCATGTAAATAGGCACTACAATTTCAGCAGCACTAGTATCATATTCAATTTCACCGTATAACAACTTGCCTTTGCCATTGTTATAGCTATTTTTCCACCAATCTTCATCTGCCTGATAAAAATCTGTGGTCATGTTTGTTTGACAAACGTTCATCCCAACTAAATTCGTTATAAAAATTTCAGCAAAGGCTGGATGCTCTGCCTGAAACTGCTTTATTTTAATCGCACAAGCATTGTAAAGAAGCAATTGAACATTATAGGTATCACGAGACTTTTGCATATCTTGATCTAAGGCTTGATAATGCACTGGGGATAAGAACCCCTCTTCTGATAAATGCTGATTTGCATATTCTAAAGTTTGAAGAATTCTCTTACTACTAAATAAAAGTTGTAACTGTTCAACTCTTACATCCAAATGCGCACGCAGCTCGTGAGCATATTCACCACTTTGCAAATCTTTTTTACTAATTTGAGGTTGCCGCTGCTCTGAACAACTGCTCATAAACATCACCAATGAAAATGCCCCAATTAGGTGTTTCAAAGAAGCCATCATTTTAAAGCACATATTCGTCTGTAATACCTACAAATCTTCGTGCTCAATCACATTATTCTTTTTAGGTAGAAACAGATTAACAATAAATTTAATAATGCGATAAACAATCGTAATAGCTATCGCAAAAAGCAATATCCAAAATAAAAAAATAAAAACGTGAAATAACACAACGATTGCCGTTATTGCAATAAAAACAACTAGCACTTCCTGAATAAACTTTTCCATATTTTCTCCTATACCCCTTTTATATCAAGTTAATCTTAGCAAACTTTCTTTTCCCAACTTGATAAATATCTGAGGTTTGTTGCTTTAATACCAACTGAGTATCATCAATTCTATCACCATTTATTTTGACAGCACCTTGCTTGATCATGCGAATGGCTTCCGATGTACTAGATACAAGACCTACAAGTTTCAGAAGGTTGGCAATTGGTATTCTGTCTTGAGCGATAGTAATGGTTTCTTCAGGAATATTATCTGGAATTTGATTTTTTTGGAAGCGGTCAATAAAGTCCTGATGCGCTCTATTGGCTTCTTCTTCACTACGGAAACGTGCAATAATTTCTTTTGCGAGCTCAATTTTAACATCACGTGGGTTTTGACCATTTTGAACAGCTTGTTTTAGTGCGTTTATTTCTGCCATTGGTTTAAAACTTAAAAGCTCGTAATAACGCCACATCAGCTCATCTGAAATTGACATGATTTTACCAAACATCTCTTGTGCAGACTCTTCAATACCAATGTAATTGTTAGAAGATTTAGACATTTTTTTAACACCATCTAAACCTTCTAACAATGGCATAGTAATAATGATTTGTGGTGGCTGATTTGCTTGCTTTTGTAATTCTCGTCCCATCAACAAATTAAATTTTTGGTCAGTTCCACCTAACTCAATGTCCGCGTGCATTGCAACAGAATCATAACCTTGAACAAGGGGATATAAAAATTCATGAATCGCAATGGTTTGACCTGATTTATAACGTTTAGAAAAATCATCGCGCTCAAGCATTCTTGCAACTGTTTGTTTAGAGGCAAGTTTGATCATATCACTCGCACTCATATTATTAAACCAATCACCATTACGCTTAACAACTGTTTTTTCCTTATCCAGGATCTTAAAAATCTGTGTCTGATAAGTTTTGGCATTTTCTTCTACTTCTTTGGCACTAAGTGGTGGTCGAGTCGTATTCTTTCCCGTTGGATCTCCGATTTGTGCCGTGAAATTGCCAATTAAAAAGTGTATTTCATGTCCTAAATCTTGTAACTGACGTAGTTTGTTGATCACAACGGTATGCCCTAGATGGATATCAGGAGCTGTTGGGTCGCAACCAAATTTTACGATAAGTGGTCTATTTTGCTTTAATTTCTCAATTAAATCTTCTTCAACCAAGACCTCATCGGCACCACGCTTAATTATTTCTAAAGTTTGTTCAATATGATTACGCATAAATCTAAAATAATGTTTCTTAAAATAAGTTAGGTTATGTATACCAATAATGGCTGCAAAAGGCAATTGCCAACCCACGCGTTTATTTATTTTACTGCTTGGATAACCAGAAATTGTTTGGTATATGATCAAAATTATAATGACACTCTTAGCCAGATTTCGCTACACTTACTACTAGTATTATAAATTTACAACTATAAAATGCCGAATGCAGCATACATCTTATAAGAAGATTTCATCTAAATCAAAAATAATCATCAACAAGACAAAAAAACGCAAGCATTTTTGGCGCTTTGTTTTTACTTTTTTATTCATTCTGATCGTGTTTTTTGTGCTCATCTACCGTTTATTTTATTTAGAAACTCATGATCGAGCCTTTCTCATTGAGTATGGTCAAAATGAAAGTAATCGCATGATTGATTTAGATAATACATGGGCATTATTTATGATCGAAATGGCGCGCCATTAGCTGAATATGCTTTACTCAACAAAAATAAAAATGGTTGATGCAAATTATCACAGATAACTAAGAACAAAGAGTATAAGCTTACAATAAAACTCGTTATAATTGCTAATAAACTCAGTCAATATTTAAGAGCTATGTCCGCACCCGCAGAATCATTACACACTCCAATGATGCAACAGTATTTGCATATTAAATCACAATATCCTAATACGCTTTTGTTTTATCGCATGGGTGATTTCTATGAATTATTTTATGAAGATGCACATAAAGCAGCAAAACTTTTAGATATTAGTCTAACCACGCGTGGGAAATCCAATGGTGAGTCCATTGCGATGGCAGGTGTGCCACATCACGCGGCTGAAAATTACTTATCGCGCTTAATCAAACAAGGTTTAAGCATTGCTATTTGTGAGCAAATAGGCGATGTCAATGGTAAAGGTCCTGTTGCACGCGAAGTTGTTCGTGTTATAACGCCAGGAACCGTTTCAGAAGAAAGCTTTATTGATAGTTATGATAATAATGTCCTTATGGCTATCTTTCAAAACAAGAGTCGTATTGGGATCGCATATCTTGAGTATACACAAGGTGAAATTCACTTGTTAGAGTTTCCTCAACAACCCACAGCAATATTAGATCAAGTATCGCGTTTAAAAGCTAAAGAAATACTTGTGATAGATGAATTTGCCAGTGATCTACGTAACTTATTTACCAATGAAGACATTTCCATTCAAGCGCGCCCACAATGGGAATTTCAATTAATGAGTGCTAAAAAACTCATCCAAGGCTATTTTGGTCAAAATACACTTACTGATGAATTAGCCAAGCTCCACCTTGCGATTTGTGCAGCTGGTGGACTTTTACACTACCTTGAGATCACACAAAAAGCTACACCCAAACATCTGCAAAGTATTTCAATTGAAGAAAATGACAAACTCTTAAACGTTGATGCGTCAACTCGCAAAAACCTTGAGCTTGATAGTTCACTCTCTGGCAAACAGTCGCATACGCTCTTTGCAACTATGAATAAATGTAGAACTGCACTGGGTAATCGTTTATTAAAGCAATGGTTTAAATCACCTACACGTGATCAAGCCTTACTCAAAATAAGGCAAGCCGCAATTAAAGATTTAATGGCAGCAAATGCTATTGAGGGCATTCAAGCTCAGTTAAGTCAAACTCAAGATATTGAGCGAATTGCCTCACGCATAGCACTTAACACTTGTAAACCAAAAGACTTAATTGCGCTGCGTCACACATTAAGCATCTTGCCAAAATTACAATCTATTATTAAATCAACACAACAAGATCCATGTCTTATAAAACTTGCTAATCAGCTAAGCTTATTACCTGAACTTGTTACACTTTTAAATGATGCACTTATCGATGATCCCCCAGTTACGATTCGCGATGGAGGTGTGATCAAAGAAGGATTTGATCCTGAACTTGATGAGCTTAGAAATATTAATAGGAATGCAGGTTCTTATCTCATGAAACTTGAGCAACAAGAACGCAAGCGCACAGGAATTAACAGTCTTAAAGTAAACTTTAATAAAGTCCATGGTTATTATATCGAAATCTCTAAAACTCATAGCATTCAGCTACCAGATGAATACACTAGGAGACAAACCTTAAAAAATGCTGAACGTTATATTACACCTGAACTTAAAGCCTTTGAAGATAAAATTCTAAGCAGTAACGAAAAAGCATTGACATATGAAAAACACCTTTATCAAATGCTATTACAAAAGATATTAGAGCAATATACACTATTACAACAAACAGCAAAGTCTATTGCACAACTTGATGTTTTAACCAATCTTGCTGAGCGTGCTATAAGCTTAAAATTAAACTGTCCTATACTTTCAAATAATCTAGGCATCAAAATCGAAGAAGGTAGACATTTGGTTATTGAACAACTTTCCAACCAACCCTTTATCGCCAATGATAGTCAATTAGATGAGCACAAGCATCTACAAATTATCACGGGGCCCAACATGGGTGGTAAATCCACTTATATGCGCCAAATTGCACACATTGTCTTTTTAGCACATATTGGTTCGTTTGTGCCTGCTAAAATGGCTCAAATTGGTGAAATTGACGCAATTTTCACACGTATAGGAGCGGCTGATGATATTAGTTCTGGACGTTCTACTTTTATGGTTGAAATGACAGAGTGTGCGCATATTTTACGCAATGCTAGTGATAAAAGCCTAGTGCTTATGGATGAAGTAGGTCGAGGTACGAGCACATTTGATGGGTTGGCATTGGCAATGGCTTGTGCAGAAAAACTTATTAAAATTAAAGCTTACACGCTATTTGCTACACATTATTTTGAATTAACGCATCTAGCAGCACAATACAGCAACGTTGAAAATATTCACTTTGAGGCAACTGAATATCGCGATAATATTGTCTTTTTACATCACGCCAAAGAAGGGGCGGCTTTAAAAAGCTATGGGATACAAGTTGCAAAACTTGCAGGAGTGCCACAAGATGTCTTAAACAATGCTAAAAGCATCCTAAAACGCCTTGAAGCGCGAGATACCGATCCTTATGCTCCAACTCAACAAAGTTTTGATTTTACAATAATACCGATACCAGAAAATCAAAATACTCAACGTGAGTCTCACTATAAAGAGCTGATTGATATACTAGAGTCAATTGATCCAAATAAAATAACGCCGATTGAAGCAATGAGCACTTTGTACAGTTTAAAAAGCTTGTTAGACAATATGACCCAAGGTTAATACGACTAGTGCTACATCGCTTAAATGACTCATATAAATGTTAACGTCAGTATCCGTTATGAATAAAATAGTTTTTTTTCGAAGCTTACATTAATTTATCAGCAGCGCCATTTAGCTCTTTGACCGCATCAATAGAGAGTTGTAGCTGTGCTCTTTCCTTAGTAGTAATTTCCACTTCTAACGCTTGAACACCTTTAGCTGTAATCTTAGTTGGTACGCCAACAAATAGCTCTTCATCTAAACCGTACATGCCTTTTTTCAATTTTGTCGCACATGGCAAAATCATGCCTTTATCGTGTAAGTAGCTCTCCGCCATTTGAATGCCAGAAGCTGCAGGAGCATAATAGGCAGAACCTGTTTTTAATAATCCCACGATTTCACCACCGCCTTTACGTGTACGATCAACAATTTCTTCTAAGCGTTTGGCTGTAATTTTGCCTTCTTGAACTAATTTTTCTAAACTCACACCTGCAATATTACTCATGCCTGTCAATGGCACCATCGTATCACCATGTCCACCCATAACGTAAGCTTGTACTTGATGCAAAGACACATTAAACTCCCAAGCTAAGAATGTTCTAAAACGAGCAGAATCTAAGACCCCTGCCATGCCTACAATTTTATGATCAGCAATACCTGAATAATGTTGCAGCATACGGACCATGATATCCAATGGGTTAGTAATGCAAATAACAAATGCTTGAGGACAATTGTTTTTAATTCCTTCACCTACTGCTTTCATCACTTTAGCATTAATACCTAATAAATCATCACGACTCATACCAGGTTTTCTGGGTACACCTGCCGTTACAATTACAACATCTGCACCTTTAATGTCCACATAATTATTTGTACCAATGATAGTTGCATCAATACCTTCTACAGGACAAGTTTGAGCCAAATCTAGTGCTTTACCTTGTGGTACTCCTTCTGCGATGTCAAATAACACCACATCCCCTAAGTTTTTAATTAAAGCCAAATGCGCTAAGGTTCCACCAATATTCCCTGCACCAATTAATGCAATTTTCTTGCGTGCCATAGATTTTCTCCAGTTCAATTCATTCGGTTGAAATAATCCAAGTAACTATACTTTGCTTGTCTTAATTGTCAAATGAAGTTGAAGCAGAATAAAAAAGTTTTACTTATAGGAGTTAATGCCATAGCTGGACTCGACACGTTAATTGAGGCAAGGACTTTTATCCAGATATTCATAAATTATCCTTCTTAATTTTTAGAAAGCTAACATTTAAACTATTAAAAAATATCATCACAGTCATGCATCTGGCATCTTAGCTTTCAGAGTTTTTAGAAAAAAACAAAATTCTCAGCTTACACGATTATTTCTCAAAGAGGACTTTTTAATTGATATGGTTTAACATAAATACAGCAAAGCTCTCCCCATACAATTCTACAGCACGAAGATCTCCTGAGTTTTCTATCCTGCATTGTTCAAACTGCGCCATAGCCCCTATGATTGCGCCAAATAGATAATAGATTAATACATTTAATGTCTCGTTGTTTAATTTTTTGGCAGCCTTAGCTATTGCTTTTGTTGTAACATATAAACTAATGTAGACAATTGTGTATCAGTCATAATAAGATCTGACAAAACTCTTATATAAAGAGAAGGTTACCCATTTAGATCTCAAACGTTAAAACAAATATAAAAAACAAGAGGCAACTTCACATGAATACTATAAATCAACGTGTTATAAAAAATAAGTTAGGGTTATTAAACTTAAAAGAGGAGATTGGAAATCTCTCCGAGGCATATAAGGTAATGAGGTTGTCTAGAGATACATTTTATCATTATCAATCCACCGTCGCAGAAGGTCATGTTGAGGCGCTATTGGATAAAAATAGACGTCAGCCCAACATCAAAAAACAGGTAGAAGAGTCCGTTGAGAAAGCGGTGGTTGCTTATGCGATAGATTATCTCACCTATGGTCAGCGAAGAGTCAGTAATGAGCTCAAAAAGTAAGGGGTATTTATATTGCTGGAAAAGGGGCGCTGTATCTGGTTGCTGAAAAAGCGTTTGAATCAATTAGAGCTCAAAGCGGTTAATGAAGACTGTGGATTGACAAAAAAACAATTGGCAGCCTTTATTTATGCGTGAAGAAGCCAGGCGTACTGGATGAGTCTATATTATCGGGTTATCTTTAAACGTTTTGAATTTCTTATACGAATGCGTTAAAAACAACTTTGAAATTGTCCCGAAACTTTCAAACTAGGGGTTGTCAATTAATAGTTAAAGAGTTATTTATGTCAAGACCAATAAAAGTTACGAATGAACAGATTATTACCACAGCTAGGCGTTGCTTTCTAGAATGCGGTGCAAACATACCAGCCATGAATATCGCGGATAAACTTGGCATTAGCCACACCACTATCTTTAATCGATTTGGTTCGAAAGAAGCACTGATGATAGCCGCCCTTGGACCAGAAGAAAATATATCGTGGCTTGATATACTTGAAACTGGACCGGATGAGCGTCCGATTCAAGAGCAACTCGTTGAACATTGCAAGGTTATATCACACTACTTTCAGGATATGGTAAGGGGGTTTTCCGTATTGGAATCAGCTGGTATTTCAACAAAAAAAATTTTTGCACGGCAAAAAGGAGAATCTCAGCCAATAAAGGCATTTCGCACGCTAGCTAGCTGGCTAAAACGCGCTCAAATCCGCGGTCTTATAACTGAATGCGATATTGATACACTATCAATAACTATTCTTGGCGCATTGCATAATCGAGCCTTTACAAAATATTTTTGTGATACAGAAAAATCGAATGATATCAATGACGAATATATCGAGCTTTTTATTGCTCTTCTATGGAATGGTATTAGGAAATGAGAAATATTTGACCTTAGTACAGATAAACGTACACCATTTTTACATAAGACAAAATTGTGATTTGACAATTAATAAATAGTTTGTTAAATTTTACTTTCTTTCTAGAAAGAAAGTAAAAGAAAGGGTGGAGAATAATATATATTATAAATGGAAGGAATTAAATACGTTCAGTCCACAACACATATATATTCTCTACATATTTTTAGCTCAAATAATTGGAGAAAACTCATGAAAAAAGTCATTGCATTAGTTGGTGGAACAGGCCATGTTGGAAAACTCATTGCAGAGTCATTGCTTGGTAATCCCAATGTGCAACTTCGTCTACTTGTACGTCCAGACAGTCGCCAGAAAGTAAAAGCGCTTGAAGAACGTGGCGCACAGATAATTGAAGGTGAAATTGGAGTGGGTAATGAGGATGCGCTGGCTTCTCTTTGCCAAGGAGCAATGACCGTCATTTCCGCAGTTCAGGGTGGACCAGACATTATTATCGATGGTCAAAAACAATTACTGATTGCCGCGCGGAAAGCAGGAGTCAAGCGTTTTATTCCATCGGATTTTTCACTGAATCTTTTCAAGGTTACACCTGGTCATATTATTACTTCAGATTGGCGTCTTACATTCTCAGACATAGCGGATAAGGAACGTGGTAATATAGAGGTAGTACATATATTGAATGGTGGGTTTCTAGATAGCGGCATAATGTTTGATTTCCTTCGCCTCATCGACGTGAAAGAAAGCGTGGCTTATGTTTGGGGCGATGGTAAGCAAAATATGGATTGGACGACCTATGTCGATGCGGCACAGTACACGGCGGAGGTTGCTATTGATGAGCGCCCTGTACCACGCGCCTTCAAGGTAGCAGGCAATGTTCTTAATTTCCATGAAATTGTCAAGTTGTATGAAGAAGCATCAGGCGACAAGCTAAAAATTGTACAACTGGGGTCAATGGCAGACTTGGACTTACGTATTGAGGAATTGCTAAAAGGAGGTCAGCAAAATTTTCTCTCCTTCTTACCGCTGATGTATTATCGCTCCCTTTTAAATGGTGAAGCTAAGCTCGATTTACTGATGAATGATCGCTACCCATCAATAAAACCTACTACAATGCGCGAGTATATACAGAAGTATGTGAACATTGAAAAGCAGACCAATGAGTCAAGGTAATCACATTTAAAAGTTATTGATTTATTTATCCTGTGTGAAAATCCATGTGAATAGAGTAAGCCAATGACAAAACCTCTGCTAACTTCATTAATTTTTCAACACCTTGAAGCTATCCTCGACCTAAGGGTTAATAGAAGAAAGAAACATCGGTTGAGAATATTCTATTTAGTTGCCTCTGAAAGCTGCATAAACGTATTTGACATCCTATCCTCTCTTCCTAAAGGAGGGGGATGTCAATGGTGTATTTTCCAAATTGCCAATTGTGGTCGTTGATACTAAAAAGAAACTATCATGCAGGCTTTATGATTCTATCTATTGTATTAACTGAACTATAGGCATGAGAACTTATAACAGAAGACGGTGTAAATATTGATCATAGCAACTAGCTAATCTTTTTTATAACGTTTAATACTAGCTTTAATATCTGCCTTTGCAGAATCAACACCTTCAAAGCCATCGACTTTTACCCATTTGTTAGGCTCTAGGTCTTTATAATGCTCAAAAAAGTGCTTAATTTGATCCAATAATAGCTTGGATAAATCCGTTACTTCTCTTACATCATCATAAATCTTAGTAAGCTTGCTGCTGGGAACAGCAATGATTTTAGCATCAACACCTGATTCATCTGCCATTTTTAATACTCCAACAGGACGACAATTAATAATGACACCTGGTCTTAGTGCCACAGGTGCTACAACAAGTACATCTACAGGATCACCATCTTCAGATAGAGTATTTGGGACAAAACCATAATTACAAGGATATTGCATAGTCGTTGACATAAAACGATCTACAATCAGCATATTTGCATCTTTGTCAAACTCATATTTTACTGGCTCGTTATAAGCAGGAATTTCAATCACAACGTTGATGTCGTTTGGTGCGTCTTTGCCAACTTTTATATTTGCAAGCATAGTGTTTCCTTTTTTAGACTTGGTTTAAACATAATTAACTGGGTTATTTTCTTTCATTTATTATAATTATTCAACCCATTTAACTGATTATATGAATATCATGCTTTATCTTTTTTTACTTCTTATACTATCTGGTTGTTTAACAGGATTTTTGGCAGGTCTTCTTGGTATTGGTGGTGGCATTATTATCGTACCGGTATTGGCATTTGTTTTTCACCAATTACCACAAACGGCAGACTCATACATGCAATTTGCGGCAGGCACATCGCTTGGAATTATGATATTTACTACGTTTTCGTCCATACCCCACAAATTACGTGTACGAGAAGTAAATCTAACTATTGTGAAAATGCTTGTTCCTTGGATTATTAGTATGAATGTATTAGGTGCAATCATCGTGCGATTTCTTAACCCTAAAACCCTCAGTATTTTATTTGCGTGTTTAATGCTATTTATGTTCTCTCAAATGCTTTTGAAATCCCATAAAGTTAATGAAACACCAAAACGTAACGGTAGGCTCAAAAGCGCATTTTGGGGTAGTTTGGTTGGTATTAAATCAGGATTTTTTGGCATAGGTGGAGGTATTGTTACTATTCCTTATATCCACTCTCTTGGTTACTCAATACGCATAGCAATTGGCACTTCTAGCTTATTTACATTGGTTATTGCAATTACAGGCAGTGTTAGTTTTATCGTTACGGGCTATACCGAAAATTTATATACTCCGTGGAGTCTGGGTTACTTATATTTACCCGCGATTATATGTGTTGTCCCTACAAGTATGATTTTCTCAAAACTTGGCGCAAAGTTTTCAAGTAAAACATCCTCTAAAACGCTTAAAATCACTTTTCTTGCAATACTTCTAATCGTATCTATTAAAATGCTATGGATAGCGCTGTTGTAAAATCAACAGCATCTAATCTCACTATTAAAAAAACTTTGAGTTATAAACTCTATAAAACACAGGAGCTTAGCGCTATAATTTCAATCTCTAAATAAACAGGTTAGATAAAAGAGTATTTTCATTAATGAGCATAAATCTAAATAAAACAGGACAAACCTATTCTAGACCTTGGGGTAGCTATAAAACCATCGAGCAAGGTAACGGCTTTCAGGCAAAATTAATTACGGTTAATCCAGGTGGTTGCTTATCGCTACAAAAGCACTCTAAACGTGCTGAACACTGGATTGTTATTCAAGGTACGGCAACGATCACTATTGATAATTCAACAAAAGATTATCAAGTTAATACACACGTTTATATTCCTACACAAGCTGTGCATAGACTGCATAATAAAACCAATGAAACTATCGCCATTATTGAAGTCCAAATAGGAAGTTATTTAGGCGAAGATGATATCATACGTCTAGATGATATTTATAACCGCAACTAAAAGCCCATTTATTGCACTTTCTCTCTTTAGTTTTTTTTGCTAACCTATGCCAAGTTTATAATTATTGAAGGTATGTGGTATTATTCAATGCTTACTTCTTTTCAGCGTCTTTACGGTTGGCTTGTTCATTTATTTACGGCCAGTGGTGCTGTTTTTTCCGTTTTGGCTTTAACCGCTTCTGCAGAAGCCTATGCTGCTAAACTTGCACACAATCATACAGACTTCATTTTTCATTTAAAACTTTCTTTTGCTTATGTCGTCATTGCTATCATTGTTGATGCTGTAGATGGCACATTAGCTCGACAAATAGATATTAAGAAACTTGCTCCACTTGATGGTAGCCTCATGGATAACATTATTGATTTTACTAATTATGCAGTTATTCCATCGGTTTGGGTGTTTATTACTGATGTCATCCCTGATAACCTAAAAATTATTTCGTTAACCTTGATCATACTTGCTTCATGCTACCAATTTTGTCAATTAGATGCCAAAACTAAAGACCATTTTTTTAAAGGCTTTCCAAGTTATTGGAACCTTACTATTTATTATTTGATTTACTTTCAATTTTCTATGACAACTAACTTTGTTATCATCGTAGCCTTAACCATTCTGACCTTTGTTCCGATTAAGTATATTTATCCATCTCGAATGAACTATTTAAGTCGACATAAGTTCATTATTACACTTATGTTTATTTATACCTTGATTTGGGGAGTCGCCACCATTGCCTCAGCTTTTTTGTGGCCTGTATCCCATGCTTTCTTAACGTGGACGATTGTAAGTTATATTCTTGTGTACTTCATTTTCAGCATTTATCGAACGTTAACCCCCTTGCACTAGCACGACTAGCCAAGTAAGAGTTACGCATTGATAAGAGAATGATTTTGCGATTGATTCCTACATTCTCTCAGGAATTTCAATACCAAGTAACTCTAATACTAAAATCAATTGTTTGAGTGTTAATTGACAAAGTGCAATTCTTGATTTTTGAGTCGTCTCATTTTCTTCAGTTGCAATCGGAGACTCTGAATAAAACTTATTAAACTGTACAGCCACTTGATAAGCATATTCACACAAATGATGTGGCTCACATTTATCATAGGTTCTTTGTAATGCTAATGGTAGTTGCGTTAAAGTAAGTTGCAGATTACGCTCAGCACCATTTGTAGCTTTACTTATTTTATATTGTAATGTACCACTAACTGAGTAGTTTAACTTTCTCAAGATCGATTTAATTCGCACGGCAGAATACAATAAATAAGGTCCTGTTTTGCCTTCATACTGCGAAAATTTGTCTAAATCAAAAATGTAGTCAGAGGTGTAAACATTA
The DNA here is from genome assembly GCF_024208055.1 of Candidatus Nebulibacter yamunensis. Lineage (NCBI taxonomy): Bacteria > Pseudomonadati > Pseudomonadota > Gammaproteobacteria > Thiotrichales > Francisellaceae > Candidatus Nebulibacter > Candidatus Nebulibacter yamunensis. The sequence continues at coordinate 150,268 of NZ_JAMBMW010000001.1, read as the reverse complement.
GAAAGATCAGCAAACTTTACCGTTGCTAATGCTACTTTATTAATAATATCCTCTTTTTCATTTCTACTTAGCCCTTCTTGCTCACGTAAACTAGCCCGTGTTTTTGCTTCGTCAATTAATGTGCTTAAACGCATTACTCCTCCTGAACGGGTTTTAAACGGTTTTCCGTCTTTGCCATTTAAGGTACCAAAACCAATGTGAATAAGCTCTGTATTTGGCGCAATACCAGCTTTTTTAGCCGCAGTAAAGACTTGTTTAAAATGCAGGCTCTGACGCTTGTCCACCACGTAAATGATTTTTTGTGCTTGATAGTCTTGGACACGCTCTAAAATCGTTGCTAAATCGGTTGTACCATACATAACTGCACCATCAGATTTAACTAAAATCAAAGGTGGAGTTTTATCGTCTTCAGCAACTGGAATAATAATTGCACCTTGACTCTCTTTAGCAACGCCGTTATCCAAGCAATTTTTCACCATATCATCGATAAGTGCCTGCACATCACTTTCACCTTTCCAAAGATCAAAATAAATATCTAAATCCGCATAGTCTTTTTTAAGCTCTGCAATAGATACATTAACAAAATGCTGCCATAGTGCACGATAGCCACGTCTGCCTTTTTGGAGCTCTGCTGTAGCAAGGCGCGCCTTTTCCATCTCGTTTTCATTTTCTTTACAACGAGCTGAAGAACGTGGATAAATTTCAGATAACTCATCTACAGTAACAGGGGGTTCTATAGGATACGTACCTGTAAAGTTTTCATCAAAGTAAGGCAAATCAGGATACATTTTACGAATTTCTTCAATCAGCATCCCCATCTGTGTCCCCCAATCACCTAGGTGCACATCGCTTAACACTTCATCTCCATAAAAGCGATAAACACGTTGTAAACAATCGCCAATTAATGGTGAACGAATATGTCCTATGTGCAGTGGCTTAGCAACGTTAGGACCACCAAAATCCATCATTACTTTTTGTGGAGTTTCTGTTTTAGGACAACCTAAACGTGAGTTAGCTAACATTTGATTCATCCAATCTGCCAAAAAATTGTCATTTAAAGTAATATTGATAAATCCTGGCATAACTCCAGTAACATCCTTGAAGATGAGGTTGTCTTTAACCTGATTAATAATATCATTGGCAATTTGGATAGGTGATTTTTTTAGTTGCTTTGCCAAAGGCATTGCACCATTACATTGAAACTGACCCAATTCAGGGCGTGCTGACATTTGGACCTTAGCTAGTTTTGGTTCTAAGCTTAACTTCTCAAATGCCTGAGAAAAAAGAGTAGTTAAATAGTCTTCAAGTATCAATACATCTACAGGTAACTCACTTTGCACAACAGTCATTTTTAGAAACTCATTTACCATATACTTTATGAGGTTTGGATTATATACTCATAACAACCCATTTTATAGCGTTTATGACTTTAAATTTTGTGATAGGTATATAGCTTTTGATAAAAGATCACCGTGTATAAAAATCTCATAAACAAGAATAATGAATCTATTTACAAAATATGACATACTACACAAAAAATTAAGTTTCCATTTTATTTTATGCAACACACAGGTCTATTTGAGCGCACTTCTATCTTAGTTAATAATACAGGTATTGATAAACTTAAAAATGCACATGTTCTTTTAGCAGGCATTGGTGGTGTTGGCTCTTTTGCTGCTGAAGCACTTGTGCGCAGTGGCGTTGGTGAGATTACTTTAATCGATCATGATACCGTTTCTACATCCAACCTTAATCGTCAACTCGTTGCTCTTCATTCCACTATTGGTATTAAAAAAGCATTGGTCATGAAAAATAGAATTTTGGATATTAACCCTAGCTGCCAAGTCAATATTGTCGAAGACTTTATTCGTACAGAGGATATGAATAATATTCTCAATAAACCTTATGACTTTGTTATTGATGCAATTGATAGCCTTGCTTGTAAAGTTGCGTTTGTTAGTACTGCACATAAAAAAGGCTATAAGGTTATCTCGAGTATGGGTGCTGGTGGCAAACTTGATCCTACTCAAATAAAAGTTGATGACATTTATAAAACACGTGTGTGCAAACTTGCAAAATTCATGCGCATTCGCTTACGTCGTCAACATGTTACAAAAGGAATTCTAGCGGTTTATTCAACTGAAAACTCCTTGCCGCCTTTACCACCAGAACCTGTCATTGGCTCTGGACGTGATCGCGCTGTTAATGGCACCATTAGCTATATGCCTGCTTTATTTGGACTTACCATTGCAGGCATGGTGATTAAGCAAATCGTTGATGGGGCTAAATAACTCATTATATCTAAAAGAAAGACAATTAAAGATTCAAAATCACACAAGAATCAGGACACATCTGTTTTAAACTTTCTGAAGGTAAAAAATATAAAACAAATCACAATCAATACCACACAAGAAATTGCCGAGACCTTAGTAATCATGTCAAATACATTATAGTAGTTTGTGGCGCTGGTGATTAAGAAATCCCCTGCTGTTTTAGCTGCATCGACACTCGTAAGTGTTGCAATCTCGGCTGCCAAATAGTTTGCAATCGATCCCGTAATAAGCATATAAAGTCCTGCTAAGAATCCAACTGATCCCCCTGGATTAAGACGTGTAATTTCAGCTAGTGCCACCGGATCTACAAAAAGCTCAGCAAAACCAATCATAATCAGACCAACCATTACCCACAGCATAGAAACGTGTCCATCATTTGCTGCTGCAATTTTAGCACCTAACATAATCATAAAAAAACCAAAGGTGAGAAACAATAAGCCAAAAGTAATTTTAACTAGTGCCCTAAAGTGCACACCTGCCTTTAATAACCAATACCAAACTTGCGACATAATGACTCCACCAATTAAAATCGCAAATGGGTTAATCGATTGAAAAGCTGCTGCTGGAATTATAAAGCCATCAAATTCACGTATAACATTACGCTCAACAAACAAACTAATCGAGCTACCACCTTGCTGATTAAATGCCCAGAAAATCAAACCAAAAATCATAAAGAAGCAAATAGCAAATAGCGCTTTTTTATCTTTCCGATCAAGCTTCAAAAACAAAAAGAATAAGAAATATAAACTCCCTGCCACACATAAAAATAAGATCCAACCCGCAAACAAATAATAAAGCGCAAAGCTAAAAAAAACAGCACTTAATACAATCAATATCACAATAGACGGTAACACTTTAATATTAATTAACCCTTTCTCTTTTAACGATTGCCATTGTGGATCATTGCCCGCTTTAAAATGTTTACGACCACTAATGAAAATAACAAGCCCAATTGCCATACCAATTGCAGCTAATAAAAACCCATAATGCCACCCCCATGTTTGCGCTGCCCATGCACACAAAATAGGAGAAACAAAAGCGCCAACATTGCCACCAACATACATTAAGGCAAATCCGCTGTCACGCTTTGAGTGTTCACGTGAGTAAGTGGCTCCTAATAAACAAGATATATTTGTTTTGAATAAGCCATAGCCACAGATAACAAGTGCCAAACCAAAATAAAGCCCACTACCATCTAGCCCCAAAACCAAATGACCTGCAACCATCGTTGCCGCCCCCAGTAAAGTCGCCCAATAATAACCTAAATACCGATCCGCGATCATACCCCCTACAATTGGTGTAACATATACAAGTGCGGTATACGCGCCATATAGTGCATAAGCATGGTTATCGGTAAATAACAGCTTCTGTGTTAAATACAAAACCAATAACGCACGCATACCGTAATAACTAAAATACTCCCACACATTGACCGCAATAGTGTAATATAGCGATTTAGGCTGAGACTCCTTTGTTTGATCCATCTAAAGTTCCTTTAATGAAATAAACTTGAACCCTTATCATAACGAAATATTGGCAAAAGGATATGATAAAATATATTCTAATCAATAAAAAATAGGTAAGTACAAGCAAAATCAAAGCTATATCGTACCCTGTAGCGAGATTCTAGCGATTTTATAACAAATTATATATTTAATACTTAAAACAAGTGACTAAATCGAAAATTTATACAAAGCTGGTCAAAAAAGGAGTAGACAAAATGGATGATACAAAATTACTATCACATGATTTTCTTAAAAATTCAATTTTCAAAGAATGTATCGACTTATTTTATGATGCCATTTTAGTTTTTGACGATAAACAGCATGTTGTTGAAGCAAATAAACCTGCTGAAAATTTTCTTAAGTTATTCACGACAAGAGTTGTTAGATAAAACACTAGATCAGTTTGTGTCACATGAGTATAAGAAAAAACATCAAATATTATTTACAAAGACCAGAAAAGAAAAGTATGGGACAAAGAACCGCTACTTTACAGATTACCGATAAATTTATGAATACAACACCTGTAGACATATCTCTTACACCTATTACCTATACTTTGTGCTAGTAATCGTGCGCCAATAGCTTGTTTATATAATACTCCTTATTACAATATTGCTGCTATGATCAATATCTATTCCTTTCTCTAGTACCTGTCTTACCAAATCCACAGCAATATTATAGAGTTTATCGACTGACTCTTGATTGAGAATCAAATTCAATTGCCAACTGACTTAAAACTTAAATTGGATTGCTATTATCCGGTAAGTTCACGCTGTCACCACCATCAGTGGTAAAGGTATAAGCATGTGCAATTGACTCTGTACAACATTATATAATGGCTTAACCATGATAGGAATCCTTTTTCTTTTTTTAAATCTATGGAAATAACTCTATTTCTACTGCCAAACGTATCCTATACCCAAAAATGATTCTGCTAAGTGGGAGGAAATTACTTTGAAGGTTATCTTGTTTTATGTTGAGACGATATCTATAATTCGAACAATTCAAAAGACCGGGGGAAAAGAAATGAAAAGAAACAAAATAGAAAGTGGAATGAAAAAAATTACCTTACTGTGTTTAGCAGGAATATTAACTGCTTGTGGTGGTAGCCCAACTGCAAACGATGATAAAAAAGTATCTGGGATAGTGGTATCAGATAATAAAGGAGGGACTATTTTTCCAGAATATATTGCAAAGGATAAGGAGGCATTAGGCTCTTTATCTATCGGCAGCTCAAACCTTTCAAGTACATTGAAAGTAGGTAGTAAACACGTAAGCACGTATCAAATTAAAGCTATTGACATTTTTCCTAAAAATGTTGAGATTGACCTTGATAATCTTCCTCCAATTAATAGTTGTATAAATGCAAGCCCACAATCATTTAATTCGTTTACAGAGTTTTGTATTCTTCCATTAAAGGCAAAGTTTGATACTTTAGGCTTAAAAAATATAAATATTGTGATTGACTTATCAAATGGAGAAAAAATTTCGTATAACCGCATTATTAATGTTGTAAATAAACATTCACATCTTTTGTCTCAACCAATATTGATGAATTCATTGGATGCGTTGGATAATAAAATCTATATTTCTGGCGATAAAAAGGTTAGTTTGTACAATCCTTTTAATTATGCGATTAACAATATTAATCTGTTATTGAATGGTGAAGTTATCGGTAAAATCGCTCACCTTGAAGGCAAGTCAAGTGTTGTTTTAAATGATGAAATAAGTGCAAAAATAAATGCTGTACGTAACAAAGGAGCAGCTAATCAAGCTGGCTTACTTACAGCAGCTAATATAGGTGGAGAGTTGACTATTCAATTTATTGATGATCGTCAAGCTTTAGCAGAAATTGAGAACTTATTTATTCAAGATACAGGGGAAAACACCGTTAAGTTAATTACTTATCGTCCAAATTTAAAGATCACAAAAGTTGAATTTAACAAAAATACATTAAGCGGAGTTGACTGGGGTAATGAAAATGATTTTACACAAAATCATAATTTAAATAATGAACAAATATACGAGCTTAAATTTAATGTCAATTCTAATGCTAAAGGTAAAGGCACCGTTGAGATCACACTACTAGATGAAAGTAATAAAGAACATCCACAGGAAATCGTGTTAACAAGTCATATAACGGTAGCACCTGTCACGCTCGAAATACAATCTAACAGCATTGTAAACGATGACAACTATGCTCAAGCTAATATAATTGTAATAACCAATAACTCAAAGTTTAATTGGGCTCAAGTCGATTTATCTAGCTTTTCTTTAGATGGACTATCTTTAGTTAATAACGGTCAAATAATCAACAGCACACCTTCTTGTCTTTCACTAACCAATAATATTTTAAATACAAACGCTTCTTGCTACCTTAAAGTTGACGAAAATAGCGATACAAAATCGGGCTGGCATAATTTAACCATTAAAAAAGGCGATACAAATTTACTAGAAGATATCACTGTAGCTATTAAATCTATTAAATCCAATCGATCTGCATTTGTATATGAACCAGTAAGAATAGGTGAAAACCTTTACACATTAGACGTTTATAATAATACGAATGAAGATCAAAAACTTACGTTAAGTACTGAAAATATTAAAATTGAAATGGGTCAAGATTGCCTAAACCAAAATATCAGTAGTAAAAGCTCATGTTCAATCACTTTCAGCAAAGAAGATGTAACTAAAGAAGCAAATATTCAATATGACATTAAATTTGCAAATAGTGGTCAAGGCGACACTGACCTAAAAGCCATAGAACAAGGGAGGTATAATATACTTCCATCAGAACGACTATATTATATTGATAATAATACTGAGCTTAATTTTTATGATTTAAATCAAGGTGAAAATAAAGAAGTAAAAAAATTAAATGAAACCAATAGTGATATCACAACCATAAACGCTATCGTTTATGATTATAAAGGGTATTTTTATTTTGCCACAAATGTTAAAGGTGTTATTTATCGTTATATTGTTAATCAAAATAAACTTGATACCTTTATTAATTTACCGAGTAATGACTTTATTCAACATATGGTTATTGATGGTAAAAACAGAGCTTTAATCATTGTATCATTTAATCCAATAAATAAATTAAATTCGCTTTATGAGATAAATTTAGATACTTACATTTTATCTCCAATTGGTTCTTTTGTCGGCTCGATAAATAGAATGAGAGTCATAGGTGATGAAGTTCATATTTTGGGTAGTAATTTAGCTTTGGGTAGGGAAGTCCCTACAAATATATTGATATATCAAAATCAAAAAAAATCGTTAACTCATGCACCGCTTCCATTTACTTCAAATTTTGATGAAAGTGTTTTATTTGATGCTGCATTAATAGATTCAAGCTATTATTTAGCAACCTTAACAACAGGTAATTTAGCTGGATTGTATAAACTAAGTTATCCATTCAATGAAAATGAAACCGACAAAATTACCACTCCAATTCCATTTAACCAGGACTTCTTAAAAAGAAATGGTTATGTAAATAGACTTGAAATAAGTCAAAATGGAACCTTATATGGAAGCGGGAGGCTAAACAGTGGTTTTCCTTTGGCGCGTCTAAACAACAATATATTAAATCTTCAAACAACTCCGAACTATATTCGTAGCTTTGTTGGCTCCAAAGATGCAGTGTATTACAGTTTTGAAGAACATCAGGAAAATGCCAACGATGAGAATTATATAGGACGTTGGCTTGATGCTGACAGCACACTTGATAATTTAAGGTTAAAAACAATAAATTTGGTTGATAAGCTAGGAATTCAAAATTTAGAAAATATTACAGATAATCTATTCTTTGTCAAGGTGCCTAAATCTATTGAGGTTACAGAGCATAAAACAGGAAAAATTTCCTTAGCATTATCAAGGTCAAGATTATTAAAAGAAATACCTCATTATGAGTGGAGTGGTTTAAGCGGTTATTATGATGATGAGAATGCAACATATACTTTTACAGCGCCTTATTATAATCCTACAGGGAACAATACCCATCAAATAACACTTAAAGCAACTTCAGGTGAGAGTGTTCAAACATCAATTATCTTAGTTGAAGTTGAGAAAAATGATGATTTAAAGGGAATAGTTTCAGTTCAAGCGAATGATGAAGTAATTGAGAATGAGAAGATAGCTTTAAAAGCAATATTTGACAACTCTAATGTGCCACAACGTCAGGTAAAGGCGTATAAATGGACTATTCCAGACAATTGGGAATTTGATGAGACACGTTCAGATGATAATCAAAAGCAGATTACCGTTATTGCTCCAGCATGGGCTAGTATTCCTAAGGCTGTATTTACCGTAACAGCAACAGATAATGCGGACATTACAACGCTCGCATTTGAGCATGCGGTAACACTGAAGGCTAATCCGAACTTACAAGGCACGGCAAGGATTAGTGGAGGAAATGAGGCTACAGAGAATGACACAATTCAGTTGACTGCAAACTATGATTTACCGGATGATTCGCCTAATAGAAAGGCTGAGAGCTACACATGGACGATTCCACTTGACTGGGGAGTAGTAGCACCATCAAACTTAACCTTAATAGCGAATACAAGTAACCAACAATTAATTGTACCCGCTAATGTTTCTAATACTATTACAGTAAAAGCACCGCACTGGAATTTAAATGAAGTGGGGTTATTTACCGTTAAAGTGACGGATGCTGCTGGTATTACAACGGATAACTTAGCTATACATAATGTAACGGTGAAGGCTAATACGAGCTTAGGAGGCGAGGTCAATATAGAAAGTAGTACTAATTCTGTTATTGAGAATATGGAAATTACGTTGCATGCAAACTATATTACACCGCCAAATTCGCCAAACCGTCAACCGAAAGAGGATGGATATACCTGGAATATCCCAGATGACTGGAGCATGGTGTCAAGCGAAATAAATAAAGCGACACTTACAGTAAGAGCACCAGACTGGACTACAAATAAAATAGGATCATTTACCGTAACAGCACTGGATAATGCCGATGTAATAGCGTTAGCTATTCCATATGAAATCTCTGTTAAGAAAGATATGAACGTTACTGTTATGCTACAGAATACTATAGGTGATAAAATCCACGAGTTTCATATTGATTTAAAGGATATAACAACACTACCTGCTCCCCCTCCTGACTTATATTCAAAGGATGTAAATGTTGTTAGTTTGTTGTTTAACAAAGGAGAAGCGAGTAGAAATGAGTATCAGGCGTGCTGGGAGAGAACACAAACTAACGGGGGAAATTATGCATTTGAGTGTACTCAGGACGTGTTGCCTGAAATCACTGATAACCACTATATTTGGAAAGTTGTTAGCTTTTCTCCCAACAGAGAATACAATATTTATCTTATACCTACAACAACAGGCTCACGAACTAAAATACTACACCTTCTGTCAAGCTAATCATAGTGACATGGATGTTGAGAACCACTTATTTCATCGAATTTTGTAAATCAATCTAATAGAAAAAAAGTTTATTGAGTACTGAGAAGTTGTAAAAAATGCTGCTGATAGAATTTCATTTCTTCAATCGACTCCTTAATATCATCTAATGCAAGATGTACACTTTGTTTGTTAAATTGCTTTAAGAGATCTGGTCTCCACAAAGATGCTGCAATTTTAAATGAACTGACGTCGAGTAAGCGATAATGAAAATAGTCTTCTAACGTAGGCATGTATTTGGCTAAAAACCTGCGATCTTGCCAAATGGAATTGCCACATAAAGGTGATTGCCCCTTATGTACGTGTGGCTTAATAAATTCAAGAATCTGCCACTCAGCCTCTGTAACTGAAACTTTACTGTGGCGCACACGCTCAGTTAAACCTGAGGCCTGATGAGTTTTAATACACCATGAATTCATATTTTGCAAAACTTCATCGCTTTGATGAATAGCGATTGCTGGCGATTCTGCAACGATATTGAGATTAGAGTCAGTGATAATGGTAGCAATCTCAAGAATATAACAGCTGTCTATTTCAAGACCTGTCATTTCAAGATCAAGCCAAATAAGGTTGCTCTTTGTTTCAGTGTTTTCGGTTGTCACAATTACTCCTTGGCACGAGAAACGTATTCACCTGTACGTGTATCAACTTTAATGATTTCATCAATTTGTACAAATAACGGAACACGAACCACAGCACCTGTTTCTAGTGTTGCAGGTTTCCCTCCACTACCAGCTGTATCCCCCTTTAAGCCAGGGTCAGTTTCAGTGATCCTCAATTGCACAAAGTTGGGTGGTGTAACGCTGATTGGCTCACCATTGAAAAGGGTAATAGAACATTGATCTTGTTCCTTGATCCATTTCTTACTGTCGGCTAAGGCAACCTCACTGATATTGTATTGCTCAAACGTTTCATCGTGCATAAAAACGTAGAATTCCCCATCAAAATAAGAATAGCTTGCAGAAACTTCTTGTACATCAGCAGCATCAACACTTTCACCAGATTTAAATGTTTTTTCAATCACACGACCGTTTTTCAAGTTACGGAGTTTAACGCGATTAAATGCTTGACCTTTTCCAGGTTTCACAAATTCATTTTCAACAATAACCATTGGGTTGCCATCAATTAAAAGTTTAAGACCATTTTTAAATTCGTTTGTACTAAAACTTGCCATCTTTATCCTCTTTAGTATATTAACGCTACTTTAATTGCAAAATGCTGATCATGATACACCAAAACAAAAGCACACAACAGACTGATGTAATACGAAGTTGGAAAAAATCCTTACAACAAGGTTTTTCTAATTGGCTTGAGCTTGCACAATTTTTACAGCTTAATCCAGATGAATATTCTGTTGTATCTATCAAGCATTTCCCGATGCGCGTACCACTGAGTTTTGCTCAAAAAATGGAAAAGGGGAATATCAATGACCCTTTGTTAAGACAAGTATTACCAATCAGTGAAGAACTTCAAACTGCTGATGGTTATGTTTTGGATCCTTTAAATGAGATGGCATTTAATCCTATCAAAGGTCTTTTACATAAATATCACAATCGTGCACTATTGATGCTACATCCAGCTTGTGCCATTCACTGTCGATATTGCTTTCGCCGAGAGTTTGATTACAAAGCACAAACACAAGCCAAAGAAAGCTGGCAATATGTATTTGAATATCTTAAAACACATTCTGAGTTAGATGAAGTTATCTTCAGTGGTGGCGATCCACTTATGCACAATGATGAAACTTTAGATTGGTTTATACAGCATTTGGAGGAGATTTCTCATATCAAGCGCTTACGCATTCATACACGTATTCCTGTTGTTTTACCTGATCGTATAACAGAAGGTTTGGTCAAAGTATTCAATAAAACGCGCTTACAAAAAATCATGGTCATTCATGCAAATCATCCTAATGAAATTGCACAGGATGTGACTATTGGACTTAAAAAATTACAACAGATTGGTTTTACGTTATTAAATCAATCGACCTTGTTAAAAGGTGTAAATGATCATCCAGAAACTCTAAAAGCACTTTCAGAAGCGCTTTTTGAAGCTGGCGTGATACCATATTATTTGCATCTATTGGATAAGGTTAAAGGTGCTATACATTTTGATATAGAAGAAAATAAAGCCAAAGAGATCCATGCACAATTAAAATCAATTACTTCAGGTTTTTTAGTTCCTAAGTTGGTACGTGAAATTGCACATCAAAGGTCAAAGACATGGATAGGTTCAGAAAAGTTTTGATAATAAGATGTCATTACGGCTCATAATATGTAACACTAAAAAAACTAAAAAATGGATGAATTATGCTATAAATAATAAAAAAGGTATTACTTATGACAGCAGTGTCAACGAGTACAACATTTGCCTCAGATTGTGATATTAGTACGCTTCATAAGGTATTTGATTTAATTGCAAAACGTGCACAAATCATGCAAAGTATCGCAGCAGATAAATATGTTAAAAAGTCTAGTATATACGCATCAGAACGTGAGTTAGAAGTCCTCAAACATGTAAAAGATGTGGTCCATCAGCAAGGTTTGCCAGTCTACCCTATGTTGGTTTTTACCCAAATTCAAATGGATATGTCGAAATTTATTGAACAGTATTGGCTAAATGTCTGGATAAAAACACCCGATTATTTTCAGCAACACAATCTTGATTTAGAGCTATTAAGGAATGAAATCACCAAAATTGACGATCAACTTTATCCTGCAATTAAAGAATCCCTACCTTCATTTAAACGCTGTTCGATGACAACGAGCATTACGTTGTTTAGTAAAGCAATGGAAAATGTAAAAGGAATTCCAACTGACCCTGATTATACTAGTCTCATGCTGGCAAGCTTGGTGGCAGTGTCTCAAGTGCAGCAATAACTTTTTGAGGTGTCAATTTATTCAAGCAATCCATATGGCCTAACGGACATTCGCGTTTAAAACAAGGACGACAGCTTAAATCATCAAGATAAATGCTTTTTGCACGTTGATTTAATGGCGGAGTAAATTTATCCGAGGTTGAGCCATAAATAACAAGCGTCGGGATATTTAGTGCGCAGGCAATGTGCATAAGACCTGAATCGTTACTTATAACTTTCTCACACGCTGCTAATAAATAAACCGCATCTGTTAAACTTGTTTTTCCTGCTAAATTGAATAAATAAGCGTGATGATTACAACTTTTACTGATATCTGAACAGGTATCCTGATCTTTAATACCACCTAATAACAGCACTTGATAGTTTTTGTTGAGTAAATACTGCATAAGTTCAAGGTAATAAGCTGTAGGCCATTTTTTTGCTGGACCAAATTCAGCACCTGGACACAGTGCAATAGTCGGTTTGATGAATGCTAAACGATACTTTTGTTGAGCTTGAGTAATAAGTGATTGTTCTAGAGTGAACTTAGGGTAAGGGAGTTTAGCTATTAATTTTTCTTTGTTAGCAATACCTAACGCGCAAAAGCGTTCAATCATGAGTGGGTATTTGTTTTTATCTAGGCGCCTTCTATCATTAAGTAAGAAAAATCGGGCTTCTCCATGCCACCCAATACGTGTTTTAATTTTAGCAAAATAGGGAATAAGGGCAGATTTCCATGAATTAGGCAAAACGATAGAGTGGGTATAGCCTTTGTTTAAGAATTCTTTTGCTTTTTGTTTACGTGCTTTAAGTCCAAACTCACCATGTTTAAATTCAAGTGTAAATGTCGCATTTACTTGAGGCATAAAATAAGCTAACTCACAACAATGTTTGGGTGCTGCAATATCAATCACACAATCAGGATAAAGCACTTTCAGATAGCGATAAAGTGATTGTGACATCACCATATCTCCCACCCAGCTAGGTGCAATAATTAAATATTTACGCATGTGTACTACTTTTGCTGTTAATCACAACAAAGCGCGTACTGCAATATGGGCAAATGCCTTCATCTTGATCTTTTAAGTCGATATAAACGCGAGGATGTTGATTCCATGAAGCATGTTCAGGCGTTGGACAGCAAATACGTTGACCTTTTTTTACTTCAACTGTCAGGATATTTTTTTTGACGGACATAAATCATTAACTGTAGTTAGTAATCTTGACGTTAGTTTAGCATAGAAAAGTATTGGCTTTAAGACTGATTAGCACTATATCTTTGAGTGTGATATTAACTAATACTCTCGCTTAATAATATATTCAGCCAATTGCTTTAAGTTTTCGGTATTAAATTGAGAGAGCCTGTCTAAATGTAGATACGCTTCTTTTATTAATGTATAAAGAAGCATTTTGGTTTTTTCTATTCCAAGTAAGCTCGGGTAAGTGGATTTGTTGAGTTTAAGATCACTCATATTAGATTTACCAAGAATTTTGGTATCGGATGTTGCTTCTAATAAATCGTCTTTAACTTGAAACGCAAGACCAATACATTCGCTAAATTTAATAAGGTGCTGCTCAATGTGCTTATCTAAATAATAACTTGATGCTAAAAATGGCAACACAACAGAAGCTGTTAGAAGTTTCCCTGTTTTGAGTTTATGAATTGTCTCCAACGTTTTAATTGTTTGAGTATTCCCCTCAGCATCAATATCCAACTGTTGACCAGCAACCATGCCTTTTGCTCCTGTATGTGTCGCTAAAACAAATAGAATATTTTTTAGCTGATCGATATTAATTTCTTTAAGTTCACTTAGAGCCTGAAACGCGATACTTTGCAAAGCATCAGCCGCTAAAATTGCCGTTGCCTCATTATATTGGATATGACAAGTTGGTTTGCCACGGCGAAGTGCATCATCATCCATAGCAGGTAAATCGTCGTGGATAAGCGAGTAGGCATGCATCGCTTCTAAGGCAAAGGCTATATAGTGTTTGTTATCGGTATGACAACCAAAACAATCAGCACTTAAATAAGATAAAATAGCACGAATGCGCTTGCCGCCATCTAAAAAGCTATAAGCCATAGCAGATTGTAAACGCTCGCTCGGTATCCTCTGCTGGTAAAAGTAGTCTCTAGCAAACATTTCAAATTGTTGTCTAATAGATTCAAATTTAGCTAGCATAAATAACGCTTAATTAGGGTTAGTTGTTTGTTCAGTGCACCTTGATTCTCTTTAAAGCATTTAAAGGCAGCAATTCCCATTTCATCGGCTTGATGAGGTTGTTCAATAAGCATTTTTATCTCGTAAGATAAGTCATGTGCATTAGAAACAATTTTCAAAGCACCTTTATCAATAAGCCGTTGTGCAACCACCATAAAGTTAAATACAGATGGTCCAGATAATATAGGTTTTGAAAGTGCGGCAGGTTCCAGCATATTGTGTCCACCTGTACCAGAAAAACTCCCTCCGACAAAACTAATATCACTTGCTGCATAAAAAAGCATCATCTCACCCATTGTATCAGCAAGATAGACATTAATATTCTGAAGTTTCTGATTTTGTGTTGTTCTCCGTACATACCTTAATCCTTGACCAGCAATGAGCTTGGCAACTTGATCAAAGCGCTCAGGGTGGCGTGGAATTAATATCAATAACGCATTAGGATAGGATTTTAATATGTTTTGATGAGCATTTAAAACAACCTCATCTTCCCCTTGGTGAGTGCTAGCAGCAATCCAAACAACCTTATTTTGTAGTGAAGCTCTAAATGTTTTGGCTTGATTCAAGATCCCATCATCGATCGTAAAGTCATATTTTAAATTACCATCAACGGTTATTTTATCACGTGCAACCCCCAGTTTAATAAACCGCTTATAATCATCTTGGGTTTGTGTACTGATATGAGCTATTTGGCTTAGCATTTTACGGGTGATAAAGCCAAGCTTAGCATAACCTTGAGCAGATTTTTCTGACAGACGTGCATTTATTAAAATAATTGGGATATGCCTTTTTTTACAAACAGCAAGTAAGTTTGGCCATATTTCGGTTTCCATAATAATACAAAGCTTAGGATCAATTTTGTTTATGAAGCGCTTTAAAAAAAATGCTATATCATAAGGAATATAACAATGATGAATATTGGTAAAATTTGCATATAGTTTTATAACCTGCGAACTTCCTGTTGGCGTCATCGTTGTGACGATGAAATCACGTACTGGATAATCAATCGCAAGCCTTTTAACCAAGGGGGCAATTGCAATGCTCTCACCCATTGAAACAGAATGAATCCAAATGCTATTTTTTAAAGAAAAGGGAGTGTTGCCAAAACGCTCTAACAAACGTTGACGATAGCCCTTATTATTGCGGCTTCTGATAAGTTTTTTAAGGACAATAAATGGGAGACCTAAAATAAAAAGACTATTATAAATGCACCTTATAGTCGTATAAATCATATATTGTGTTTTTCTAACCAATTCATATATTCAGTAACACCTGTTTTAACATTTTTAAAATGAACATCACAACCAATTTCGCGTAGCTGATCTAAGTTGGCTTCAGTGTAACTTTGATAATGACCTTTTAAATGTTCAGGAAATTCAATATATTGAATCTCACCTTCACCATAGTAATCTAAAATGCTATTGGCAATATTATTAAAAGGCTCAGCTTTGCCCGTCCCACAGTTAAAAATCCCAGAGATTTGAGGATGATCTAAAAACCATAAATTGACTTTGGCAGCATCTTCAACATAAACAAAATCACGCAACTGTTCACCTGGTTTAAAACCATCGTACGCACCAAAAAGCTTAACTGTTTTATGTTGTTTGAATTGTTTATAGTGATGAAAAGCAACACTAGCCATTGAGCCTTTGTGCATTTCATGTGGACCATAAACGTTAAAATATTTCAAGCCAACAATTTGACTTTGTGCTTTTGGTAATTGTTTTCTTACATATTGATCAAATAAAAACTTTGAATAACCATAAACATTAACAGGTCGCTCGTATTGACGCTCTTCGATGAAAGTGGTGTTATTACCATAAGTTGCTGCACTTGAAGCATAAATAAATGGAATTTTATGGCGTATGCAAAAATGCAGTAAAGTTTTACTATATTGATAATTATTGTTCATCATATATTGACCGTCCCACTCTGTTGTAACAGAACAAGCACCTTGATGAATAATCGCCTCAATATTTTCCACTTTAAGCTGTCCTACTCCAGAGCCAAAAGGTAAATACAATAAATCCGATTGAATGGCTTGTAAAAACTCAGCTTGATCACAGTAATCACGAATTTCATAATCAACAAGGTTAGTGAATTTATGACCATCTTTTAAGTCGTCAACAACTAAAATATCATCCCGTCCACAAATATTCAGTTGTTTGATAATATTGGCACCAATAAACCCTGCTCCACCGGTTACAACAATCATTTCTTTCTCGCTTGATTAAAAATATCAAGCGATTTTAACAAAAAAATGTGCCCTATGCTCGAATTTTCTAAATCAAACTTTAGTTTTCGCAGAATTTATATGGGCTTTGCTAAGCTTCGATTTGTCGAAAAATTAAAAATTGCTACAATAAAAAAATGGAATATACGAGTGTGGCTGAAGATGACAAAACCACCCTTAGACTTGCTAAATAGGCGTAAGTTTTTTACGGAAAATATTTATCCTTATCAGGAAAGAATGCCGCGTAAAGTCTATGAGCAGCAAAAAACACAGTTACAGATTGAACTGTTAAAAATGCAGCAATGGGTTAAATCAACAGGTCAAAAGATTTTGATCATTTTTGAAGGGCGTGATGCTGCGGGTAAAGGAGGAACAATTAAGCGCATGATGGAACATCTAAATCCACGTGGGGCAAGTGTTGTCGCCTTAGAAAAGCCTTCTGAACGAGAACAAGGACAATGGTATTTTCAGCGTTATATCCGTCATTTACCCACTGCAGGTGAAATTGTGATGTTTGATCGCTCATGGTATAACCGTGCTGGTGTTGAAAGAGTGATGGGATTTTGTACCCCTGAACAATATGAATTATTTTTAAAGCAGGCGCCTGAACTTGAAAAAATGTTAATACAAAGTGGAATACACCTTTTTAAGCTTTGGTTTTCAGTTAGTCAAAAGGAGCAAAAGATACGTTTTCAATCGCGCGCGGTTCATCCACTTAAACAGTGGAAGCTAAGTCCTATTGATAAAGCAAGTTTGGATAAATGGGATGATTATACAGAAGCTAAGGAAAATATGTTTTTACATACAGATACCGAATTTTCACCTTGGACCGTAATTAAATCTGATGATAAAAGACGAGCAAGAATCAATGCCATGCGTTTTATTTTATCAAAGCTAGATTATAAAAATAAAGATCCTAACATTGCGATCAAACCTGATCCACTTATTGTGGGGCTAGCAGGTGAGATTTATCCTGAATAAACTGCATAAACGCACTTGCAAAACCAAAATGTTTGGTTAAAATACACGAAGTTTAAGGGCTCTTAGCTCAGTTGGTTAGAGCAGCGGACTCATAATCCGTTGGTCGCAGGTTCAAGTCCTGCAGGGCCCACCATCTTCAAACCATCTATTTTCAAACATTCTCAGACGTTGTTATACCTGTTTTGTGACAATCAACTCGTAAACGATTAGGTAAAACACTTATTAAAATAAAATATAAAGTTTAATTATACGGAATGAAGCTAAAAGCGAAACGTTAGAGCCACTTACTCACATCTAATGCACTATAGGTTAAAATAACCTTGGCTCCTGCCCGCTTGATTGCAGTTAATGCTTCAAGGGTTACAGCCCTCTCGTCTAGCCAGCCTTTTTCAAAGGCGGCTTTCACCATCGCATACTCGCCACTAACATGATAGGCTGCAATAGGAAGTGTTGTTGATGATGAGACATCTTGAATAATATCAAGGTAACTCAACGCGGGTTTAACCATAAGAAAATCAGCCCCCTCTTCTTCATCCATTTTGGCTTCTTTTAAGGCTTCTTTTTTATTGCGAAAATCCATTTGATAACTCTTTCGATCCCCCTTTAGTGCACAGTCACACGCACTTCTAAAAGGTCCATAAAATGCTGAAGCATATTTAACTGCATAAGACATAATCGCAACTTGGTTAAAATCGTTTTGATCAAGTGCATAACGCATAGCTTGAATCATCCCATCCATCATCCCGCTAGGTGCGACAATATCTGCTCCTGCTTGTGCATGACAAACGACTGTTTTTTGTAAAATATCAAGCGTTTGATCATTATCAACCTCATCATTGTGTACAATCCCACAATGACCATCGTTAGTATAGGCACATAAGCATACATCTGTGGCAACAATTAATTCTGGGTGTAACATCTTAATATTACGGATTGCTTGTTGCACAATCCCATTACTATCATAGTTTTCAGTTGCATACTTGTCTTTTGTTTTAGGGATACCAAACAACATGACTGACAGGATCCCTGCTTCTTTTATGGTCTTAATAAGCTCAGGCAACCGATCAATCGACCAGTGATATTGATTGGGCATACCGTTTATTTCACGTTTGATACTTTGTCCATGCACAACAAAAATAGGATACATAAGATCAGTAATATTAAGTTTAACCTCAGCAATCTGTTCTCTTAACATTGCTGTACGACGTAACCTTCTTGGTCTTGTGACCGGAAAAAAACTCATTCTAGCTATACCCTATTGTTTTTTTGGTTTCTTACGATATAAAACCGAAATATTACCAATCATTTGTACAAGTTCACATTTAACTTTAATGCAAATTTCTTGTGTTGTGGCTTGACATGTTTCTTTTTCGATCCCCGCAATTTTGACTTTGATAAGTTCATGAGCGGCTAACGCGTGATCAACTTCAATAAGTACATTTTCAGTTAATCCTTTTTCACCAATAAACACAACTGGATTTAAGCTGTGTGCTTGGGCTTTGAATTGTTGTTTTTGTTGTGACGATAATGCCATATGTTTTCCTTAATTTATCCTTTATTTTGCAAGGGATGATAGTTCAGCAAGTAATGCTTCAATCGCCAATTGCTTATTTACATTAAAATGTTTGCCTTCATAATCTTTTAGTTTTAATAAACGTTGATAATACTTATAAATCTCAATATGAGTATGTTGGTTACAAAATAGAGCCAGTAACTCAATCTGGTCAATAAAAGATACTTTATCAATTTTAAGCTTATAATAAAAAGCATCAATCATAAAACTCGTTAGCCAATATAAAGCATCCTGATATTGTAGATTTAAATCAATTGTCATAGCTAAAACAGGCAACTGTCTTGATAACACTTTGATCAACTCGCGACGTATATTCCAAAAATCTTTATTCGCTTTAATTCTATCAATAATGGCAAGCTGTAATTGACTCATTTGCAATGCTTTCAACGCTTCGTTTTGTTTCATCTGATATTTAAGCATCAAGTATTGGCATTTCTGCTCAAAGTCCAAACCAATATTAAACACTTGAACACGTGATCGTAAGGTTGGAATCACCCATTGTAAATTGTTACTTGTCATTACAAAATAAGTATTTTGCGGAGGTTCTTCCAAACTCTTTAATAACGCATTAGCCGCTGAAGTATTAAGTGCTTCTATTGGTGCAATGATTACCACTTTTGCATGAGATTGATAGCTACTTAAATAAATTCCTTGTAACACACTTTTTACTTGTTCCAGTTTAATCTGTGTTTCATCTGGTTTTAAGTAAAAAATATCAGGAAATGCAGTTAAATCAGTAATGTGTTGTTGATTTAACAATGAGGCACACATATCAATTAATAAGCCATCTAAATCAAGCTTGTCAATATTATGCAATAATATAGCATGTGCAAGGCTTTTATTTTTCTCTAATTGCTTTATTTGATCTAAAAAACCTTGGTAATAAGTGCTGATGTTAACTTCTACCATATCGTGTTATGGACCAACGTGCTGGAATAGATTTAGAGTACTGTGACATAGTGCTGCAAATTTTGACTTTTTGATCTGGTATTCAACTTGGAATAAATTGTATTGACCTGTTTGATATTTCTCTAACAAATAAGCATCACTAGTCATAAGCGCATCAACTAAATTGAGCTCTAAAGCAGACTGACCAAACCAATACTCACCCGTTGCAACCTTTTCTATCTCTACTTTATTTCTAAAGTGTGTAATATGTTCCTTAAAGAGTCTATGCACGACTTCTAGCTCTTCTTTAAATTTTTGACGCCCTTCTTCTGTATTTTCGCCTAACATGGTTAAAGTGCGTTTATATTTGCCAGCAGTATGCAATTCAACATCAACCCCCTTATCAGACAAGAGGCGATGAATATTAGGTAATTGTGCAACCACTCCAATTGAACCAACAATCGCAAATGGTGAAGCAATAATTTGATCCGCAACAGATGCCATCATATATCCACCACTTGCTGCAACCTGATCAATAACAGCTGTTAGTTTTAAGTTAGCTTGTTTAACGCGTGCTAATTGCGCTGCGGCTAAGCCATAACCATTAACTGCTCCTCCTGGACTTTCCAGCTTAACTACTACCTCATCATCAGGCTTAGCTACTTGTAAAATTGCACTGACTTCTTCTGCCAAACTTTCTGCTTGCGAGGCCTTAATATCTCCATTAAAGTTGATAACAAAAACGTTGCTAAGTGCAGCTTTATTTTTATGTAGCAACTTTTGTGCCTGTTGGTGCTGTTTTTGTAGTTTTTTAAACTCTGTCTTATTAAATATTTCATGTGCCAATTGCTGCTGACTGTTTTGATATGCTTTATTTAGCGATTTAATGTTTAATTGCCCTTTTTTTGCGCGCTTAGCTTTTGCCGATAAGCCAACAATAAGTGCAAAAACTATTACAATAGCAAGTGCAACTGTCACCACTTCTAGTATAAAAAACAAATAATTGACGGCATGATTTACCCACATTTTTCTACTCCTAATGTCGGCGATAGATTTTTTTCATTTGCTTTGGTAAAGTGCGCTGAAACGACTCACGTGCAAAAATACGCTCTGCATACTTACTAATTTCTCCTAATGATTCATCTAGTGCAATGCCCTGCTTGGGTAAAGCATGTAACAGTGCAGCCAAAGAGCAATCTGCAAGTGTCATCGTATCAGACATAAAAAACTCATTTTCTGAAAAAATAGGTTCAATTGCACGAAAACTATCCACCAATGCTGCTTTGGCCTCTTCTACCTTTGCTTTATCTATAGCAGCTAAGATAAAGTTAAGTAACAAATACCACTCCCGATCGATACGCTTCATTGCCAAACGTGTCCGAGCACGCTCAACAGGGTAATTAGGTAACAATGAAGGTGCTGGATAACGCTCGTCAATATATAACATGACAACTTCAGGATCATAAATCACATAGTCACGTTCTTTCAAAATAGGTAGAATGCCTTCTGGATTAAGTGTAAAAATTTGTTCTTTATCTTTTTTCTCATCAAGCTCTACTACCTTGAAATTCATACGTTTTTCTTCTAATGCAATACATGCACTGTGTGAGTAAGGACAGTCTTTTTTAACATAAAGTGTGATATACATGAAATGCTTTTATCTACAAAAAAATGATCCGACAATGTTAAATGGTTTAACTGGCATGGTCAATTGCTTCGCATTTGAAAATCAAAATATAAAGTATCACATGACAATTCTAACTAAAAGTATTAAGATGCGCGCGTTTTGATTTTAAATCAACCTTTTAAACAACGAGGATCGGGGAATGTTAAAAATATTACACTTCTTGCTTGCTATTACTGTTATTGGTATTGTACTTTATCTTGCCAGCATGAATCGTAAAAATATTAAAATTCGTTTTATTATTCAACTTATCATCATTGAAATCATTGTAGCTTATTTTTTATTAGCTTCTAACGGTGGAAAAGAAATCGTTCAAGTCATATCCCTTGGATTTGATTATATTATGCAATATGCAACTGAAGGCACAAAGTTTGTATTTGGATCAGTCGTACCAAACGATAAATTTGTCTTTTTCTTCAACGTCTTAATGCCAATTGTATTGGTCTCCGCTTTAATCGGTATTTTACAATATTTCAAGATTCTACCGCTTATTATTTGTGGTGGTGGTTGGTTACTGTCCAAAATCAATGGCATGGGTAGACTAGAGTCCTTTAATGCACTTAGCTCTTTGATCCTTGGTCAATCTGAGAACTTTATTGCTTATAAAAATATCCTCTCACAAATCTCTGAGCAACGCATGTACACAATGGCTGCTACTGCAATGTCTACTGTATCTTTGGCGATTGTTGGTTCCTACATGCAAATCCTAGATGCACAATATATTATTGCTGCATTGATATTAAATATGCTTAGCACCTTCATTGTACTGCATGTCTTAAACCCCTATAACCAAGAACAAGAAAGAAGTTTTGAAGAAATGTCTCTACAAAGCCAACACAAACAATCCTTCTTTGAAATGCTAAGTGAATACATACTCGATGGTTTCAAAATTGCCATTATCGTTGGTGCAATGCTGATTGGTTTTATTGCCTTACTTGCAATGCTCAACGGCATTTTTAATGCTGTTTTTGGTATAAGCTTTCAAGCACTTTTAGGCTATATTTTTTCCCCTTTTGCATGGATTTTAGGTATCCCTGCAAGTGATATGGTACAAGCTGGTGGCATTATAGCAACTAAACTCGTCTCAAATGAGTTTGTGGCTATGCTTTATCTCAAAGATCACCTTACAGATTTTTCTTCACACAGCATAACTGTGCTTTCTGTTTTCCTTGTTTCATTTGCCAACTTTGGTTCAATTGGGATTATTGTTGGTGCCGTACAAGCGCTAGATACAGAACGTGCTAAATTCGTTTCTCGTCATGGCTGGCGCTTGGTCTTTGGTGCAACAATGGTAAGCTTTTTATCCGCTTTAATTGCAGGATTTGTTGTTTAAACGATAATTCCACTTCATGTTTTACTATCAAATTTCAACAAATTAAAAAACCAAGATTTATATAATTTGCAGGATTTACATTTGACATTAGCAATTAACTTTACCAATATTTCTCTTAATTTAAATCCTAAAGACTTTAATTGTGGGTACATTAATTAAGGAACTACCATTCATGAGCGCAACAACTGCGAAGCTTAATACACTGATCCACTGCTATCAAAAAATGTATAGCATCCGCCAAATTGATAATACTGAAGCCGAACTTGTCAATAGCGGCAAGGCTAACTTTTTAGCTTCATCCAAAGGTCATGAGGGTGCTGCGATTTTTGCTGAATACCTTAAACCCTCTGATTGGTTGCATTGCCACTATCGTGACAAGCCTTTGATGCACGCTCGTGGCGTCGAGGCAACAATGTTCTTCTATAGCTCATTGTGCAAAGCCGAAGGTGTGTCAAATGGGCGCCAAATGGTGATTGGCATCAGCGAACGCAAACTTAATATTGTGAGCATTGTTACTCCAGTTGGCAATCAGGCTTTACCTGCGGCAGGTATTGCACAAAGCATTAAAGGTCTGATAGATCAACCAATTGTTTATTGTGGAATGGGTGATGGTACTACTCAACAAGGTGAGGTAATGGAAGCATTTGCTGAGACAAAGCGTCGCAACCTTCCTGTACTATTTGTTGTTCAAGACAATGAATATGCAATTTCAACTCGCACTCAAGGTAAAACATTTTTCTCTCTACCAAATAATAAAAAACCAACTGAATTTTATGATATTCCTATTACTCACATTGATGGTAGCAGACCATTTGAATATCATGAGCAAATTGAAAGCATCATTGCTCAAATGCGTAAAGATCGTGCACCTCATATCATTATCTTTAAAGTAGAACGTCTAAAAAGTCACAGTAATGCTGATGATCAGCGTATTTATCGCGATGAAAAAGAGCTTGTTCGTATTGAGCAAAACGATCCTGTTACTTTAAGTCGCCAATATCTTTTAAATGCAGGCGTTAAAGAAAACTTCCTACAACAATTAGAGAACGATACAAAAAAAGCGGTTAAAGACGCGGTAGAACTTGCTTTACAAGGCACCACACCTAAAGCGTGTTTTAATGCTGAACGCTCCTTGCCAGCACATTTATTACCACATGCTTATGAGTATCGTGGTGATTTTTCACAACAAACTCGTATTGGAATGGGTGCTGCAATGCGTGAAGTATTTCGCCAACGTTTATTGCATGATGATCGTGTTTATCTTTTGGGTGAAGACATCGAAGATGAAAAAGGTGATGTTTTTGGTGTAACCAAAGGTTTATCCACTCAGTTTCCAGGTCGAGTTATCAACAGTCCATTAGCCGAAGCCACCATCTTGGGCGTGTCTATCGGGATGGCACTAACTGGTAAGCGCCCCGTTGCCTTTATTCAGTTTGCTGATTTTATGCCACCCGCTTACAACTTACTGTTTACTGAGCTTGCAACCATGTATTGGCGCTCAAACGGTGACTGGGAGTGTCCTGTAATTGTGTTTGCAGCTTGTGGTGGTTATCGCCCAGGTCTTGGTCCTTTTCACGCTCAAACTAATGAAGGTACATTTGCTCACATTCCTGGAGTTGATGTTTATATGCCCTCTAATGCTTCAGATGCAGCAGGCATGCTTAATGCTGCTTTTGAGTCTAATCGACCCAGTGTATTTTTATATCCTAAAAAGCTCTTAAACAATACAAGTATTGAAGATACGACTTCAACTGATGTCAATAAACAAATCGTGCCCGTTGGCAAAGCACGGATTGTTAAAGCAGGTTCAGATATTACATTTGTTGGCTGGGGAAATACAGTATCATTGTGCCAAGAAGTTGCAGACACTTTAGCAACCGTTGGTATAGATAGTGAAATTATTGATCTACGCACAATTAAACCGTATGACTTAAGCACAGTTTTAGCTTCAGCTGAGAAAACTGGATACTTAATCGTCACTCATGAAGATAATTTCACATGTGGGGTTGGTGGCGATATTATTGCCTCTGTCGTAGAACAGGCAAAAAGATTGATTAAAGTAAAACGTATCACCCGTGCCGATACTTATGTGCCTTGCAATTTTGACAATCAAATGGAAGTATTGCCCTCTTACGAACGTATTTTAACCGCTGCGACCCAATTGCTTGACCTGTCATTAGAATGGGAAGTGACAAATCATAACGATGTGGGCTTTTATAATATTGAAGTTATTGGTGCAAGTCCTTCAGATGAAAGCGTTTTGATTACCGAGCTTCACGTTAAGGTTGGTGATTATATTAAAGTCGGGGATAAACTGGTTGATTTAGAAGCCAGTAAATCTGCAGGCGAAATACTCTCTCCAAGTAATGGGGTAGTGGAGGAAATCTATGTTAATGAATCTGAACGCGCAACTGTTGGTGAGAATTTATTAAAACTTAGATTGCCTGAGGGAAGTCTAAATGATCAAAAAATTCAAAAACGCCCTATTTTAATACGTAAAATCCAAGAAGAAATAGCAAGACAGAACAAACCACATAGTATCTATCCTGTTGGAATTAGTACACCTTGTTTTAAAACAGGCTCAAGGCTTGTGACCAATGATGAGTTACTGACGAACTTTCCTGATCATCAATCTGAGGATATTATTAATCGTACCGGTATTGAATCACGCTTTTGGCTGGCGAAAGATGAGAATATTATCGATCTTGCAGCGAGCGTTGCTAAAGATGCTTTAAAACAAAGCAATTTAAGCTTAAGTGATATTGACATGGTCATTTGCTCAACCTGCACCCCAGATCAGTATCTCTCACCTTCTATGTCATGTTTGATTTTAGAGAAACTTTATCATACTTATGGCGAGCAAAACATTCCTGCTTATGATATTAATGCTGCCTGTAGCGGTTATTTGTATGCTTTACAAAGCGCACGTGATTACTTACAAACAAGACCTAATAAACGCGTCCTTTTGATTAGTGCTGAATATATGACTAAGCGTTT
Organism: Candidatus Nebulibacter yamunensis; assembly: GCF_024208055.1. Classification (NCBI taxonomy): domain Bacteria; kingdom Pseudomonadati; phylum Pseudomonadota; class Gammaproteobacteria; order Thiotrichales; family Francisellaceae; genus Candidatus Nebulibacter; species Candidatus Nebulibacter yamunensis. Next base: position 124,214 of record NZ_JAMBMW010000001.1, on the reverse strand, counting down.
AGATCAAACTGACTTTGATACTGCATTTCTATTTGGTGACGCAGCGACTGCTACGATTATCAATGGTGATGCTTACAAAAATGACTCAAAAGCGATAATCGACGAAATCTCATTGACTGCAACAGCTGAAAATGGCGATATCCTAAATGTCCCAACTGCCAAAGATGCCTTTACACAATTACAAGGTAAAAAATTATTCACATTTGCGGTTAAAACCATGTCAATGATTATGCACAAATGTTGTCAACAAGCCAACATTACACTCAACAGCGTGGACTTAGTAATTCCACATCAAGCCAACCAGCGCATTTCCAATGCCGTTGAAAAACGTTTAAAAATGCTCCCGGGAACACTTTATAGTAATATCGCACGCTATGGAAACACCTCTTCATGCACGATACCAATTGCTTTAGCTGAAACGTTAAATCAGCGACCAGCAGGTAATAAAGTTGCCCTTTGTGCTTTTGGCTCAGGTTTTACCGCTGCTGCTGCGCTTTTAAGCACGAAATAGTTTGCAATTTGACTTAAAATCGTTAGATTTAGCAAATGATAATAGCTGGAAGATATAACAAATTCTTATATGACCAACAAAAAATACGCTAGCAATATAAATTGAACATTGCTTAATTAAAATGAAAGAAAAAATTAAAAACTAAGAATAAACCATGACGAAAAACCTTGTAATTGTAGAGTCTCCTGCAAAGTCTAAAACAATTAAAAAATACCTTGGCAGTGATTTTGAAATCCTTGCTTCTTATGGACACGTTCGTGATTTAGAGCCTAAAGAAGCTTCCATTGACGTTGAAGATAACTTTAAAATGAAGTATCAGCTCATTGAACGCAACAAGCGTCATATTGATGTCATTAAAAAAGCGGCAAAAACAGCAAACCATATTTATTTAGCAACAGACCCTGATCGTGAAGGTGAGGCAATTTCTTGGCATATTTATGAGCTTCTAAACGATGCAAATCTATTGAAAAATAAAATTGTGCATCGAATTGCTTTTAATGAAATAACGAAATCTGCAGTAACCGCAGCCGTTGCCAATCCACGTACACTTGCCATGGAACTTGTTAACGCTCAGCAAGCAAGACGGGCTCTTGATTTTTTGGTTGGCTTTAAGCTTTCTCCACTCTTGTGGAAAAAAGTGCGTCGCGGTCTTTCAGCTGGACGTGTGCAAAGCCCAGCTCTTAGGATGATTGTAGAGCGTGAACTTGAAATCGAAAGCTTTCAATCACAAGAGTATTGGAGCATTACTGCTGAGCTTAAAAAACGTAAAAAGTTCTTTGCTAAATTAAGCCAATTTAATTATCAAAAATGCGAGCAGTTTAGTTTTACAAATGAAACTCAAGCCATACAGGCACTTGATATTATTAAAAAAGATACCAATGATGAGCTTATCGTTCACAGCATCGACAAAAAGCAAAAACGACGCAATCCGCTGCCTCCTTTCATTACATCAACCTTGCAGCAAGATGCTGTTAGAAAATTGGGCTTTACCACTAAAAAAACGATGATGTTAGCCCAACAGTTGTATGAAGGCATAGATTTAGGTGCTCAAGGTGCCGTGGGTTTAATTACTTATATGCGTACAGATTCAACCAGTTTGTCACAAGATGCAATCAGTGAAATCAGAACCTTTATCGCTAAAGAATATGGTCAAGACCATTTGCCGAGTAAAGAACAGATCTACAAAACAAAAAGCCAAAATGCTCAAGAAGCACATGAAGCGATTCGTCCTACTTCCGTATTACATAAGCCACAAGATTTAAAGACCTTCCTAACGAATGATCAACTTAAGCTATATGATCTTATTTGGAAGCGTACAGTTGCTTGCCAAATGATCCATGCATTAATGGATACGGTTGCTATTGAGTTTATGACTGAAAACAAAGCACATGCTTTTAAGGCGACAGGTTCTGTGATTGCCAAGCCTGGCTTTTTAGCAGTTTATCAAGAAGCAAAAGATGAAGACGCATCAGTTGATAGCGACGAAGGCTTGATTTTACCTACAGTTAAAGAAGGTGAAAAAATTCCAGTCATCGACATCATTGGGAAGCAACATTTTACGGAGCCACCGCCTCGCTATAGTGAAGCTTCTCTTGTTAAAGCATTAGAAGAATACGGTATTGGTCGACCTTCTACTTATGCCACCATTATTTCTACTTTACAACAACGTGACTATGTTATTTTAGAGAAAAAACGCTTTAAACCAACGGATGTAGGGCGGATTGTTAATAGCTTTTTAACCAATTATTTCCATCACTATGTTGAATATAGTTTCACTGCAAAACTTGAGGATGAGCTAGATAATATTGCAGAAGGTAAAATTGACTGGATTCCGGTTTTAAAACAATTCTGGGAGCCTTTTATCAACCAAATTACCTCCATTGATGAAAGCATTAAAAAAAGCGATGTCACCCATGAAAAAATGGATGAAGATTGCCCCGAATGTGGTCATAAGCTTTCGATTCGCCTTGGTCGCAGTGGACGCTTTATCGGTTGCACCAATTACCCAGCATGTACTTATACACGTGCTATTGTCAAAGATAATGAGGAGTCCGTTGAAAAGGAGGCACCTGAGATTGTCCCAGATCGAAAATGTCCTGAATGCGAGTCGGATCTGTTGATCAAACAAGGTCGATATGGCAAGTTTATTGGCTGCTCGGGGTATCCTAAATGTAAACACATGGAACCATTGGAAAAGCCAAAAGACTTAGGAATTCAATGCCCGAAATGCAAAAAAAATAACTTTGTTGAAAAAAAATCACGTAAAGGCAAGGTATTTTATGCGTGTGCAGGATTTCCAAAGTGTAAGAACTCATTTTGGTATCCGCCCATTCAGGAAGAATGTCCTAAATGTCACTCCCCTATTTTGTTGCACAAGACAACAAAAAAAGACGGTGAGCAAAAAGTTTGCCCTAATACAGAATGCGATTACAGCATTAACTTAAATCAAACCGAACAACCCACAATGGAATAGCAGTATAGGTTTCCCAGATTGTCTTATCGTATTCATTCGCCCACATGCACTCAAACCCAGCTTGTTTGAAGCCCAAGTTCAGTCCCCCAGCACCAGAAAACAAGCTAACTACTTTCATTTTTACCCTTGCTTTGGATGCTTAATTTATTTTTAAATAAGGTTTTTGGTGAACTCAAAAGCTGAATGTCAAACTTTAATGATGGTTCAACTTTTGAGCTTGCATTATGGATTCTAAATGATATTTTTCAATCATGATCCATTAATAAAATCAAGGTATTTTTGCTGCCATTCTTAAATGATATATCTAAGATTTCAGTTGAAAGCTTCACCAAAGGTGTTTGAAACTTAGGTAGAACTATTCTGAAACAATTTCCAGCTTTTAGCTATAAGGACTATTTTGAGTAAGATATCAAAATAGTTAACAGCTTTATGATTTTACCGTTAATCCAAATTAAAAAATTTAACAGGGATTTGCGTTCACCTTATGCACCTTTTCTGTTAGAATCGGCGAGCAATATTTTTTAATGACAATACAAAAACTTAAAGGAACACAATAATGTCTCAATGTCTTAATATCACTGATCATCAATTTGATGCTGAAGTCATCAACAGTGAACGACCCGTCCTTGTTGATTTTTGGGCGCCTTGGTGTGGCCCATGTAAAATGATTGCGCCTGTTCTTGACCAAATTGCAGAACACTACGGTGATAAGTTAAAAGTGGTTAAAATCAATGTTGATGATAACCAAGAAGTTCCTGCCAAATTTGGTGTACGTGGCATTCCTACACTTATGGTCTTCAAAGATGGTGAAAACGTTGAAACCAAAGTAGGCGCTGTGCAAAAATCTCAGCTTATTCAAATCCTTGATAAACACATTTAAAAAAATATTCCGTTCAACTCGAAGGGGCTCCCCCTTCTTCACTTAACTAACAAAGAGTTTCCTAATGAATTTAACTGATTTAAAAAATAGATCTATTCCCGAGCTTATGGAGCTTTCACGCGCACTTGGACTCGAAGCAACAGGTCGTGCACGCAAACAAGAAATTATTTTCAACATCTTAAAAGAACATGCCGATAAAGGTGAAGATATATATGGTGAAGGTGTACTAGAAGTATTACAAGATGGTTATGGCTTTTTACGTTCATCTGACACTTCTTATTTTGCCTCGCCTGATGATATTTATGTCTCCCCTACTTTTATCCGTAAGCTAAACTTGCGTACAGGCGATAGCATTATTGGTAAAATTCGTCCCCCTAAAGATAATGAACGCTATTTTGCAGTTAAACATATCGATAGCGTTAACTTTGACTCCCCTGAATTAGCTCGTACCAAGGTGTTATTTGAAAATTTAACACCAGAATATGCAAAAGAACGTTTATCAATGGAGCTTGGAAATGGCTCAAGTGAGGATATTACCGCGCGTATTATTGATTTAGCCGCACCTTTTGGTAAAGGTCAGCGTGGTTTGATCGTTGCTCCCCCAAAAACTGGTAAGACGATCATGATGCAAAATATTGCATCCTCAATTGCTAAAAAATATCCAGAATGTTATTTGATCGTGCTCTTAATTGATGAGCGTCCAGAAGAGGTAACAGAAATGCAACGCTCAGTTCGTGGTGAAGTCGTTGCAAGCACCTTTGATGAACCTGCTGCACGCCATGTTCAATTAGCCGAAATTGTGATCGAAAAAGCAAAGCGTTTGGTTGAGCATAAACAAGATGTGGTGATTCTTTTAGATTCAATTACTCGTCTTGCACGCGCTTATAACACCGTCTCGCCTGCTTCAGGACGTGTGTTATCTGGTGGTGTTGAAGCTAATGCACTACAAAAACCAAAGCGTTTTTTTGGTGCAGCACGTAACACTGCTGAAGGTGGCAGCTTAACGATCATTGCAACTGCCCTTGTCGAAACAGGTTCTAAAATGGATGAGGTGATCTTTGAAGAGTTCAAAGGGACAGGTAACATGGAACTACATCTTGATCGTAAAATTGCAGAAAAACGTGTTTACCCTGCGATTAGCTTTGCGCGCTCTGGTACACGTCGTGAAGAACTACTCACCACCCAAGAGGAGCTACAGAAACTCTGGATTTTGCGTAAAATTCTACATGAAATGGAAGATATCCAAGCTATGGAGTTCTTGACTGAGCGCTTGAAAAAAACACAAACTAATGAAGAATTTTTCAACATTATGAAACGTGGTTAAAAAAGAAGATGCTTATATTTAAAGGGTTTGATAAATAGGTACTGATCAAGTTAGATCTAAATTTATATAGTCTGTTAAAATTGTACAAGTTGCCTAAAAAATAAAAATCGTGTAAATTCACTCAATTGATGAGAAAAAATGGACTTTAACCATGAAATTAGAGCGCATCGTTTTTGGTGATCCAATCCCTAAAACGCAAGCTGAAGAACAAGCCCTATCAAAAAAGCATGCTTTAGCAATTTTTTCCTCCGATGCACTATCATCTGTTGCCTATGCAACGGGTGAGATTTTAACCGTTTTAATCGTAGCTGGCGTTGCAGCACTTAGCATGTCTCTGCACATTGCGATATTTATTGCAATCTTAATTGTTATTGTCGGGGTCTCTTATAAGCAAGCTATTGATGCTTATCCTGAAGGTGGTGGTGCTTATATCGTTGCACGTGAAAATCTTGGCACTTTTATGGGGCTATTGGCAGCAGGAGCACTTATGCTTGACTATATCCTTACAGTTGCAGTAAGTGTATCAGCTGGGATTCTTGCCATTACCTCAGCACTTCCTTCTTTACAATCATATGCAGAGTTATTAGCTATTATTGCTATTATTGGCATTATGTGGATGAACCTTCGCGGCATGAAGGAATCAGCTACTGCATTTATGTGGCCAACTTATGCGTTTGTAGTAGTGATTCTTGTCATGATTGGAATAGGATTATATCGCTATTTTACCAATGATTTAGCACCTGTTGACTACAGTCATGCAATAGATTTAATGGAACCCATTACAGGTGTATTAACACTAACCGTTATTCTTCGCGCATTCTCTTCTGGATGTTCTGCCATGACAGGAATTGAAGCAGTAGCTAATGGTGTAATGTCTTTCAAGCAACCACGTGCAAAAAACGCATCAATTACGCTTATGATTTTAATCGTACTCCTGATATCTATGTTCTTAGGAATTTCATTTCTTGTGGCAAACTTAGAGCTACGTCCTTTAACTAATCAAAGCTTACTATCTCAAGTTGGACATAGTATTTATGGCAATGGTTTCTTTTATTATCTTTTACAAACCGTAACCTGTTTGATTTTATTATTGGCAGCAAATACATCTTTTGCAGGCTTTCCATTACTGACTTCAATGATCAGCAAAGACGGCTTTTTGCCACGCCAATTACAGAATATTGGTGATAGACTTGCATTTAGTAATGGTATTATTGCCTTAGCTATTTTTGCTTGTGTTTTGATTATCGTTTTTGCGGCCAACACAAGTGCCTTAATTCCCCTTTACTCTATCGGTGTATTTTTAGCTTTTACTTTATGCCAAGCTGGTTTGGTACGTGTCTGGTATAGTCGCCGTCGTCATGTGAAAACCTGGTGGGTTAAAGCCATTATTAATAGCTTTGGTTGCATTTGTACCTTTATTGCCGTACTTGTGGTTGTTGAATCAAAGTTCTTTGAAGGTGCTTGGATTATCATCGTCGCTTTGCCACTATTAATCCTTATGTTCTACCGTATTCACCACCATTATTGTTTAGCTGACCAAGAGCTTTCTTTAAGTGCTGATACTGGACTTATTGAAACCTTTTTACAAAAAGATTTTCATTCAAAAGTGATTGTACCCATTTCTAAATTGCATAAAGGTACAATAGCTGCCTTAAACTTTGCCCGTCAAATTTCACCTGATGTTACTCCTGTGATTATCAATATCAATCCTGATAAAACTGAAAGACTACAAAAAAAGTGGCGTGATCTCAACTTTCCTGAAGAGCTTATCGTCCTTGAATCTCAATATCAATCACTTACCAAACCACTTATCAAATTTATTCGTAGACGCGATTTAACTGAACCTGAGCGTGGCTTGTCTGTATTAGTGCTACCAAAAGCTGAAACCACTAAACTCTGGCATACCTTACTTCACAATCAAAAAACAGCCCTTTTACGCTGGGGCTTAAAGTCTGTTAGCAAAACTGAAACAAAGGGGCAGGCACGAGTCATTGTTGAAGTACCTTATCAATTGACTGTATAGATAAACAAAAGACTTCAGAGAAATTTCTTATTTCTAAAATTTACGTTACAATACCCAACCATGAAACTTAAGTTGATTTTAGTCAAATGATTATTTCAATTGATGACATTGACGCACTTTTACCACAAACTCAGTGTACAAAATGCGGCTACAAAGATTGCTATAACTATGCACAAGCCATTACCAATGGTGAAAAACATAATCGCTGCCCTCCAGGTGGACAAGAAGGCGCCGATAGATTAGCAAAACTATTGCAACGCGAAAAGCTTCCACTTGATACTAGTTGCGGCATCCATCAACCCAAAAAAGTGGCAATTATCAATGAAGATCTGTGTATTGGCTGTACCAAATGTATTTTAGCGTGTCCAGTTGATGCCATCGTTGGCGCTAAAAAGCTCATGCACACTGTTCTAAGTAATGAATGCACAGGATGTGATTTATGTGTTGTACCATGTCCAATGGACTGCATTGAAATGCAAATTTTACCAGACGAGTTACAACCTGAAAGGTTAAACTTAACTCAAAAAGAAGCTCAAAAAAATTACTATCGTTTACGCCATAATGAAAGAACAAAAAGGCTTGAAACAAAACAAAAGAAAGAAACCAAAAATCACAAGCAAAATATTGTGCTAAGCAAACTAAATATTGATAAAAAAGCTTACATTCAACAAGCACTTACCGAATTTAAAAATAGAAAAAACTTAAATTAAGCATAAACAAATGAACAAAACGAAGTGCCGACAGATTTTTGAAATTTTTGCTCACAATAATCCTCATCCAACCACTGAACTCAACTATAGTTCAACGTTTGAATTATTAATTTCAGTCATTTTATCTGCTCAGGCAACTGATATCAGCGTCAATAAAGCGACTGATAAGCTTTTCTTAATAGCAAATACACCAGAGAAAATTTTACACATCGGAGAGGAGGAACTCATTCCATATATTCAAGCCATTGGACTATATAAAACTAAGGCTAAGCATATTATTAAAACCTGCCAAATGCTTATTGAACTTTATAATGGTGAAGTTCCCAATAATCGTAAAGCACTAGAGACTTTACCTGGCGTTGGGCGTAAAACCGCAAACGTAGTGCTTAATACCGCTTTTGGTGAGCCTACGATAGCTGTAGATACACATATTTTTCGGATCGCTAACCGCATGAACCTAGCTCCTGGAAAAAGTATCAATGAAGTTGAACACAAGCTATTGTACATTATTCCAAAAAAGTTTTTAAAAGATGCACATCACTGGCTCATTTTACATGGTCGCTATATTTGTACAGCGAAAAAACCCAAATGTAGTAAATGCCCCATCTATGATTTATGTGAATTCAAACAAAAAGAAGCTTATTTATGATTTTTAACCCAACCCGACTTGAACTTAGAAAACTTTATTTTGATAGTTGGTATAAACACTTAAATAAACAACTTTTAACGGACCTAGAAATACAAATTGTACGTGTAATCGAGTATCATCCAGAATACCAAAGTTTTTTGTCTAACCTTTACAATCTTGACAAAGATTTTCCACCTGAGCTTGGTGAAACCAATCCATTTTTGCATATGAGCTTACATTTAGCACTTATTGAACAAGTTATTACTAATCGACCACAAGGAATTAGTGATATCTATCACGCCTTATGTAAAGCACACTTGAACGATGAACACACCGTTCACCATAAAATGATGAATTATCTTGCTGAATCAATCTGGAGTGCACAGAAAAATAGCACCGTTGCAGATCAAGAAGTTTATCTGTCACAGCTAAGAAACTTACTTGTGAAGTAGCTTAATCATATGGTGCACCCGAGGCGATTCGAACGCCTGACCTTTGGCTCCGGAGGCCAACGCTCTATCCAACTGAGCTACGGGTGCCTAATTCTAATCGTTTGCAGATTGTGAAAGTATCAAAAAAAAGCAATCAAAATCTCGGATTTATAATCACGTTTTTCTATAACGCCTGAAATTTTAGGAACCTGCAAAAAACTCTTTAACGTTATCAAACCAAGATTTTGACTTTGGCGAGTGCGTATGTTGTTCGCCTAAAGAGGCAGCAAACTCCTCTAATAAAGCACGCTGTTTGGTATTTAAATTAACGGGTGTTTCAACGGTTACTTTACACATTAAGTCTCCCATGCTATTACCTCGCAACGCTTTAACGCCTTTACCACGTAACCTAAATAATTTACCTGTTTGCGTTTCAGGTGGAATTTTAAGCTTCACCTTGCCATCAATAGTAGGCACATCTAACTCACCACCTAAACATGCTATGATGAAAGTAATAGGTACTTCACAATAAAGATCCGAACCATTACGCTCAAAAATAGCATGCTCTCTTACACGTACTTGCACATATAAATCTCCAGAAGAGGCACCATATTCACCAGCTTCCCCTTCACCTGCAAGCCTAATTCTATCCCCTGTATCCACACCTGCTGGGATTTTAACCGATAATGATTTGGTATCCTGTTTTCTACCTTGTCCATGACAAGATCGACACGGATCTTTAATTATTGAACCTGTTCCATGACAAGTTGGGCATGTCTGCTCAACGGAAAAAAAACCTTGTGACATTCTCACAGCTCCAGCCCCATGACACATGCTACAGGTCTGTTTACCAGTTCCCCCTGTTCCATGACAGCTACCACAGCTGACATAAGTTGGAACTTTAATTTCCTTTGTTGTACCATGAATTGCTTCTTCTAGGGTAATTTCAAGGTTATATTGTAAATCGTTACCACGACGAGCATAAGTACGAGAGCTTCTTCCGCCCCGCGCCCCACCACCGAAAATATCACTAAAAATATCACCAAAAACATCATTAAAGTTACCACCGCTAAACCCACCATGTCCTGAGCCTTGTTGGACACCAGCATGACCAAATTGGTCATATGCTGCGCGCTTTTGCGGATCGCTTAATATTTCATAAGCTTCTGAAGCTTCTTTGAATTTAGTCTCGGCATCTTTATCATTTGGGTTTCGATCAGGGTGATACTTCATCGCCATTTTACGATAAGCACGTTTGAGTTCCTGTTCTGTTGCACTCTTGGATACGCCTAATATTTCGTAATAATCTCTGGGCATGTCTTTTTACCATTATTCTCGTCTGCATTTAAAACGCTATAAAAAATGCGGGACATGCCCGCATTTTTCAAGTTAAAAGTTAGCTTTTATTATTTCTTATCGTCATCTTTCACTTCTTCAAATTCAGCGTCAACGACATTACTATCTGCTTTCTTAGCATTTGAGTCATCAGATGAAGTATGATTTTGTGTTGCATCTGCTTTACCTTGTGCATACTCATAGGCCTTTTGTGAAATCGGCGCAAATGCTTCTTCTAGTGCTTTTGTCTTCAACTCAATGTTATCTTTATCATCTGTTTTTAACACAGCCTCTAGTTCATTACATGCAGTTTCTACTTTTGTTTTTTCTTCATCAGTAATTTTATTTGCTAAGTCTTTTATTGATTTACGTGCACTGTGTAATAAATTATCACCTGCATTTCTTGCATTTACCAACCCATGGAATTTCTTATCTGTTTCTGCATTTGCTTCAGCATCTTGCACCATTTTATTAATATCATCTTCAGATAAGCCACTTGATGCTTTAATCACAATATTTTGTTCTTTACCTGTCGCCTTGTCTTTTGCTGATACGTTCAAAATACCATTGGCATCAATATCAAAAGTTACTTCGATTTGTGGCATTCCACGTGGTGCTGGAGGAATATCAGATAAGTCAAAGCGCCCTAAGGACTTATTTGCTGACGCCATCTCACGCTCTCCTTGTAGTACATGAATGGTCACAGCAGGTTGATTATCTTCTGCAGTTGAAAAGACTTGTGATTTCTTAGTTGGGATAGTGGTATTCCGCTCGATCAGCTTGGTCATTACACCTCCCATTGTTTCAATACCCAAAGATAAAGGCGTTACATCTAATAACAACACATCTTTAACGTCTCCTGCTAATACTCCACCTTGGATTGCAGCACCAATTGCTACTGCTTCATCTGGGTTAACATCACGGCGTGGTTCTTTGTTAAAAAAGCTTTTGACTTCCTCTTGTACTTTAGGCATACGCGTTTGACCACCAACTAATAATACATCGGTAATATCGGATACTTTTAAGCCTGCATCTGCTAACGCTTTTCTACAAGGTTCAATTGAACGTTTAATCAAATCTTCAACTAAAGACTCAAATTTAGCACGTGTTACTTTAATATTTAAATGCTTAGGACCTGTTGCATCTGCTGTAATATAAGGCAAATTCACATCGGTTTGCTGTGTAGACGATAGTTCAATTTTTGCTTTTTCTGCGGCTTCACGTAAGCGTTGAAGTGCTAATGTATCATTATGTAGATCAATACCACTTTCTTTTTTGAATTCATTGATCAAATAATTCATTAAAGCCACATCAAAATCTTCACCACCTAAGAAAGTATCTCCATTTGTTGCCAGTACTTCAATTTGACTGTCTCCATCAACGTTTGCAATCTCAATAATAGACACATCAAACGTACCACCTCCTAAATCATAAACAGCAATAGTTTGATCTGATTTTTGTTTATCCATACCATAGGCAAGCGCTGCCGCTGTTGGTTCGTTAATAATACGCTTAACATCCAAACCTGCAATGCGTCCTGCATCTTTAGTTGCTTGACGTTGTGCATCGTTGAAATAAGCAGGAACAGTAATAACTGCTTCTGTTACTTTCTCACCTAAAAAGTCTTCTGCTGTTTTTTTCATTTTACGCAACACTTCAGCTGAAACTTGAGGTGACGCCATTTTTTTATCTTTTAATACTTCAACCCAAGCATCACCATTATCTGCCTTAATGACTTTATATGGCACTTTTTTAACGATGTCGTGTTGCACAACTTTTTCATCAAACTTGCGACCAATTAAACGTTTAACAGCAAATAACGTATTATGCGGATTCGTCACCGCCTGGCGTTTAGCTGCTTGACCAACGAGAATCTCACCCCCTTCTGTATAAGCAACAATTGAAGGAGTTGTCCGCGCACCTTCTGCGTTTTCAATTACGCGCGCATTCTTACCATCCATAACAGCAACACATGAATTCGTTGTCCCCAAATCTATACCAATAATTTTACCCATTGTTGTTATCTCCTTTTAATTTAACGCCAAGGAATATGCCGACGCGTTTTTATTTTTCAAGTTTTATTTTCAGCTTCTTTTAAATCTAGTTTTTCACAACCAAGACACGGGCAGGTCGAATTACACGATTATTGAGCTCATAACCTTTTTGGAAAACGTTCATTACCATATTATCATCCATTTCAGGATTAGGTGACATCGCCATTGCTTCATGCTTATTTGGATCAAATACCTCACCAATTGGATCAATCTGTATCACACCAAATTTCTCTAATGTATCAACTAACATTTTCATGGTAAGTGTTACGCCTTGTGCCATTACCTTTACTTCATCTGACTCACCAGAAACTTCAACCGCCTTTTCTAGGCTATCTAGCACTGGTAATAACGCATTAGCAAATCTCTCTAGTGCAAATTTATGTGCATTTTCCACATCTTTTTGCGCACGACGACGAATATTCTCCATTTCAGCATGCGCACGCAGAACTTTATCATCCGCAGTAGCAACGGTTTCTTGCATATTTGCGATTGTAGTTTGCAATTCATCATTCTCTTTTTTAAGTACTAATACTTCATCAATCATTTGGGATACTGATTCTATCTGATCTTCACCCTGCTCAAGTTCAATTTCATTTGTGGATTCTTTATGATGTTTTTTTGACATTGATGCACCTATTTTGATTTATCTGTTTTTATTACGGCGTATCAATTGCGGGCGCTTTTTTGCATTTCAAGAAAATATCTTACTTTTTATCTCTATAGCTTAAGGCTTTAGCTATTTATCATTATTCATCATCAAACTATGTAAATATAATTTATATTCAGAACAAAAAATAGCCTTGACTTCCATCGAATCCTCGCCAAAATACCAGCATGAAAAATATATCTCTTACAATATGAGCCTTATTCCCAAAGCCCTAAAAATAAACCTTTTAAGCCTTTTTCTACCTATTAGTTCTTTTGCTAACACGAGTATTAGCTTTGAACCTGTGAGCTATCAAATTTTACCTAACTGGGACTGTGGTGATCAAATGTACGCTTATCAAGCCTTACAAATTTCATGTAAAGCCATTCTAACTAATAAAAACTATAACCAAAACTGGATAACTAGCTGCAACAACGTTCTTGCTACTTATGCCCATACAGATCGTAAAGCACGAGAGATAATAGAGCAAAACTTTTCTCCCTATCTTGTTCGTTATGATGACAAAGTCGAAGGTCTTTTTACAGGATATTATGCTCCAGCCATCTCTGGTAGCTTATACCGTAATGAGGAGTATTCTGTGCCTATTTATAAGACACCCAACAACTTAGTGCAAAAGAAAACAAAATCAGGCACACAATATGGCAGAATTGTAAAAGGTAAACTTGTACCTTATTACACACGTGAAGAAATTTCTAATAACAATTATCTCAGTAAAAAAGATGTGATTGCTTGGGTAGGCTCTCGTATTGAGCGCACATTTTTACAAATTCAAGGATCTGGCAGAATAGAACTTACAAATGGCGAGACCATTCTTGTCGGATATGACAGTCAAAACGGGCATCCTTACCGACCTATTGGTCGTTATTTATTGGAAAACAAGCTGATACCTCGTGAAGAAATTACGATGCAATCGATCAAAAAATGGTTATATGATCATCCGCAACATGCAAACAAAGTATTGAACTATGATCCTTCTTTTGTTTTTTTCAGAGTATTAAGCCACTCCAATCCGATTGGTGCTCAAGGTGTACCATTAACACCTAGTTATTCTATTGCAATCGATAATAACTATTATCAATATGGCACCCCTGTGTGGCTAAGCACCAGTTATCAAACACCCGAACAAAAATTTCAAAAACTAGATAGGCTCCTAATTGCGCAAGATACAGGCGGTGCGATTAATGGTCCCATTCGTGGTGATATTTTTTGGGGCAATGGAGAACTTGCCGAATATTACGCAGGTCATATGAAGCATCCTGGCACGATGTTTGTACTCTTGCCAAAATCAAATGAATTTAGACTTACTCAAACCAATATAACTTAGAAACCATAGCAGTTCTATTGTCAATCTAAATACATAGTGTAAATCTATCTTCCTCTAATGCAACGCCACCCATTTTCGGCTTAATATATTGTATTTATTGAGTGCTTGCTCATGAAACTTGTTCATAAACTCTCGGTTACTGTTACTCTCTATCAGTTCTTTTTGAGCAAGGCTAATACCATAGCGTCGACACCAACGTTTAACCGTCCAAACTTGATAACCCATCATCTCAGAAGCTTTCACATACGAAACCCCTTGATCATGTAAGTCACTCAACACTTGTTCGGCTGACTTACCATATTTTTTCAATACATTTAACTCAAAATTATCGCTATATTGATTAGGCATTTTAAAACTCCTGTTCAACTACTGCTGTAGACAGCGGCATTTTCACATAGAACAATTGATCAGTCTAGGTTCCGTAAAGCAATTTTTTAGCCAAGTCCTTGACTCTTCACATAGCAGCAAAAATGGATTAGCTATGGTCAATGCAAAGCTGCATTTGTGGTCTAGTCAGGTTTTAAGCCTAAAAACCACAATTCTGCAATTAACGCAGTCTTGCTTTGGCAATTGAGTTTTCTTTTCATATTCTGAATATGGGTTTCAACAGTGCGATATGAACCACCAATCTGCAAGGCTATGCACTTGGCACTTCCGCCTAGTAGCAGCTTTTTGGCAACAATTAACTCGCGTGCCGACAAAATGTCGAGTCTGAACGTCGCTCGCTGAACCGCATCCTGCTGAGGTAGAATGACTTTTTGCGATTCAGCTTGTGCGATCATATGTTCGGCCTTGCATGTAAATTGCTGTGAAAAATCGGCCACAAAACTTAAATTATTAATCACTCGATTAATCACCAAGGAGTTATCGCTTGGAGCACCCATAAAAAACAACTCCCTATAAGCTTGTCGCGGATTGATATATGTTAAACCATGGTCAATATTAAACTTAACTGCGTGCGATACTGCTTTGTGTGACTTTGCAATACTGTGCCATAGCACGAACTCTGGATGGGATTTCTTCTCTATTTCAAATTGGCTGCCAAGGTAAAGTTCATGCTGGTAGTAGTAAGCCAGCCAATCAGGACGATTAGAGACTCTTATTTCCTCTCCATTGTCATATTTCCGCTGGTAGACTAATGTGGTTAAACCAAGCTTGTCGCTAAGCGGTTGCATTAGCGTTTGCATCTGATCTTTCAACTGAGTAAAAATATGGCAATTAAGATCAATATTTTTAATATTTTGTGCTTCCATCTGAATCTATGTATTTTATGCGGATAGAACTTAATTTCCGGTCAGTCTACACTAACTCGAAACCAAAAAGTGAGCTTTTTACTACAAATTGCACATAAAAAGTGGGGCTTCCACGTTTGTATTTAAGTTACTCAAATAATGGCGATAAATTAAGGAGCATATGCGGCTATCATGGAAAATAGCTTTTCAGGTACTCAGAAAAAATACATGTTGGCATAAAGTTTAATTTTGAGAGGTAGCTTACTTATGAGTCAGAAGACAATAATTTTCATAAACTTTAGATTTGGTAGTTTCTATTCTGCTGATCTTTTATCCCGAGTAAAGCAGCTTGGTGACCATCGAATCGTGGCAGTTCTGGACGACTACTTCAAAGAAAATATTCCCCATGAGTTTGAACAGCAGTTGGATCATATTTACAACACATCAACACAACTGAAATACGACTTCTTATACGAATTTAATTATAATGAACTAAAACGTATTATCTTGAATGAGATGCAGCAGTTTGCACAAAATGAAATTGTCTTAATTTGCACAGATGAGTTCAATTTATTAGCGATTGGCAAATTACGTGATGAATTTGGCTTATGGGGTGCAAAATATGATGACCTGGTTAAGTGTCGCGATAAACTTATGATGAAAGATCTTCTACACAGTAGAGGTATTCGCGTACCTAAATGTATGCACTTCAATCAAATACGAGATCTAACATCAAAGGAAGCATATGAAGTTATCTGTCATCAAATCAGCTCCAACATCATCGTCAAACCAATCGACAGTTGCGGTAGTCAGGGAGTTTACCATATTCAAACCCTTGATGAATTTGCAGCGTTTCACCGTAAAAATGAGTGGCAAGTTACCACCTATGAAATAGAGGAATATATTCAAGGCAAACTCTATCACATAGACTCTGTTACCGAAAATGGCGAAATAGTTTTTCTTGAGGCATCAGTATATTCATGTCCAAACCATGAATTGACACAGGGGAAAGTGCTCGCAAGCAAACCTGTTATTCGTGATCAGTATTTAAAAAACAGATTGCACAAATTTGCACAAAAGACTTTAGAGGCGCTAAAGATCAGGCACTGTGTAAACCACATGGAGGTGTTTGAGCAAAATGGAGAGTTGGTGTTTTTGGAAATTGCGGCAAGACCGCCTGGCGCCATTTTAAACGAAATGCACCAGTATAACTTTGGTGTTAATCTTATGGATTGGGATTTCAAGCTTCAATCTGGTATTGATATTCCGTTGCCATCTTATGCTATTAGACCAGCATTTTGGGCGTTTTTCCCATTGCTTACAGGAAAAATCGTTGACCTAAACACACCACAAATCAAAAGTGAGTATTTAATTCAATGGAGCGTTACAAAAGGGCAGGTCATTTGTAACAATGCCACAAATATTGTTGATAAAGCCGCAGTACTTAGAGTGTTCTCAGACTCTTACAAAACTTTGGTAGAAGATTTTGACTATATTGCACAATTCCAGGCGATGGAGGTGATCCATGCAAACTAAAGCCTATATTTCGCATTTGGCAATGATACTGTTTGGTATATCCACGAGTGCAGGAATGATGCTTATACATGTCAAAGTGCAGTCCACACCACCCATGGTGCTGGCATTTTATACCTTTGTCTTTTTTGTTTTATTCTTTCTAGCATTTTCACTGCATGGCTTGACCAAGAAACACCACCATTTGAAAAAGGCATTCCCGACAATCTTCAATCTAAACTGGACCTCTCTTGTCTGTTGGAGCGCCACAACTATTGCACTCTTATATTTACCGACATCGCTTTTTTTACTGCTTTACCTTTCGAGCATGATGATAGCTGGATTATTTATCGGTAAAAAACTAAATCGATTTGATATTGCATGTATGGCAATTGTAATTACTGGATGCATTCTTGCGATGACCGATCAACACGCTGATCTTCGGCAATGGCTCATGGCTGTTTTTGCTGCCATTGGTGGTGTTACTGGTGCAATTTACTCGCGTTATTCAAAGACATTAGTCAATGAATTTAGCACCTTTGAAATCTTAGCGCTGCGCTTTCTCTTACTCGTTCTGATTACCGGAATCATCGCCTTTTATTCAGGTGGTATAAAATTTGAATCTCCCTCATTTTATAGCACTTTTATACTGATCTCATTATTAACCATTTGTTTGCCACTTTACCTATTTCAAGTTGGTTTAAAGTATATCAGTGTTTATGCTGCGCTTGCTTATATGCCGCTTGCTCCTTGCATTTGTCTAGTAACTGAAACACTTTTTATGTCAAATACCTCAATCCATGGATTGTCACTATTAGCGGTATTCTTTGTTGCCGCCACAATGCTTGCTATTTGCCTAAAGCAATCACAAGCCGCACGTGCATAATGGCTATTGAATGTCATAAATAGGTGGGTATATATTTTCTGGCAAATTGAGGTAGTGTTTTACTTTGTCATTCATATACTCCGTCCCCCATTCAATACGGTTAATGTAAATCCCGATAACGGTATCGTGCATTAACTCACATTTCTGTTGTTTTGTAATTTTCTGCCGATTTGAGATTTATTCAATATTTTGTTTTAGCTATAATGAGCGCACACTAAATAAGGATGAGTGCTTAAGAGCTTTTATTATGGGATTCAAAACACCTTTATATGAAAAACATCTACGAGAGCATGCAAGAATGGTTGATTTTGCTGGGTGGGACATGCCCATTCAGTATGTAGGTGTAATAGAAGAACATCATGCCGTTAGAAAAGATGCAGGCATGTTTGACGTTAGTCATATGTTAACGGTGGATATTATTGGTCGTGATGCAAAAGCATTTATACAATACTTATTAGCAAATGATATTAACAAACTTGCTAAAGGTAAGGCGATGTATTCTTGTATGTTGAACCAAGAAGCAGGTATTGTGGATGATTTAATTGCCTACTATTTTGAAGATGATTTTATTCGTTTAGTGATTAATGCAGGTAACAGAACCTCCGATGTCAAGTGGATAAAAAAGCATGGGATAAGCTTTGCTATTGAGATTAAATTACGAGATGATTTGGCTATTATTGCAATTCAGGGACCTCAATCGCGTGAAAAAACAAATCAAATACTTAAAGATCTAGCAACTGAAGAAGTAAAAAATTTAAAACCCTTTGCGATGTATAAAAAGGGTGAGTGGATGATTGCACGTACTGGCTACACAGGTGAAGATGGTTATGAGATTTCAATGCCGCATACTGAAGCCTTAGCGTTTTGGGATGCGTTAAAACAACAAGGCGTTCAACCTTGTGGTCTAGCTGCACGTGACACGCTTCGCCTAGAAGCAGGGATGAATTTATATTCACAGGATATGGATGAGTCGACAACACCTGTTGAATCGGCTTTAATGTGGACAGTGTCACTCTCAGGTGAACGTGATTTTATTGGTAAAAAGGCATTGTTGTCTAAAAAAGATAAGATTAATGAAAAGCTTGTTGGGTTAGTGCTTTTGGATCGTGGTGTTTTGAGACATGACCAAAAGGTGTTAATAGCAAATAGTGATAAAACAGGTATTATTACAAGTGGGACTTTCTCACCAACCTTAGGAGAAAGTATTGCTTTGGCTCGCATTCCAGCTGATGCGGAAGAAGTATTTGTAGAAATTCGAAATAAAAAAATTCCTGCCAAAATCGTGCAATTTCCATTTGTACGCAAAGGTGAAAAAGTATATAAAGAATGCCAGAAAAATCTGGTAACTCATTAGCATCAATAAACTTAGGAGTCAATTATGGCAGAGATAAGACAAGAGTGTCATTACACGAAATCACATGAATGGGTGAGGTTGGAAGGTGATATTGCGGTGTGTGGTATTGATGATTTCGCACAGTCAAGCTCAGGCGAGTTAGTATTTATTGAGTTACCTGAAGTTGATGAAGAAGTAAGGGCAGGTGATGATGTGTGTGTAGTTGAGTCAGTAAAAGCCGCATCCGATGTTTATGCACCTGTTTCGGGGGTAATCATTGAAGTAAACGAAGCACTTTTAGATAAACCATCGATCGTTAATGAATCTTGCTATGATGATGGTTGGTTGTTTAAGATCAAGATGGATGATCTATCTGAGATTGATGATTTACTTTCAGCCGAAGAGTATGCTGAAGAGTTTGATGCTTGATGCAAATTAAATGAAAAGCGCTCAATGCTTATGTGTTGGGCGCTTTTATTTGTAATAAAAAGTCAAATACTACGTGAGGAGCGTTTATGCCATTTGTTCCACATACCGACAAAGATATTAAGCTCATGTTAGATGAGATTGGTGTCAATACTATTGAAGCATTATTTGATGAGATACCTCAATCGATAAAAAGTAAAAGCCATCTAGCTTTAACCGATGGTTTAAACGAATGCCAAATGTACCGTTTATTTAGCGATAAGTGTGCTAAAAACATTCCACAAACGAACTTTATTGGTGCTGGGGCCTATCAACATTATACCCCTGCTATCGTCACAGATATTATCAGTCGTGGAGAGTTTTATACATCCTATACTCCATATCAGGCTGAAGCCTCTCAGGGTACATTACAAGTGATTTATGAATACCAAACGATGATCGCATCGCTTACTTCAATGGATGTGTCAAATGCGTCTATGTACGATGGTGCAACGGCACTTGCTGAAAGTGCTTTAATGGCTGTGCGTGCCAATAAATTAACAAAAAGTAAGAAAGTGTTAGTTGCGGATATTATTTTCCCTCATTACATTGATGTAGTAAAAACGATGACACACGCTCAAGGTATTGAAGTCGAGTTTGTATACCCTCAGCCACAAGAAGGGCGTACAAATATAAAACGCTTGCCTGAGTGTGAAGTTGGTCAATATGCTGCGGTTATTGTATCTCAAGTAAATTTTTATGGTCAGATTACTGAGTTTGAAGCATTAACAAACTGGGCACATGCTAAAAATGCAATGGTTGTAGCAGTTGTTAATCCAACGGTATTAGGTATATTAAAAGCTCCAGGTAACTGGGGCGAAAGTGGTGCGGATATCGCTTGTGGAGATGGTCAAACATTGGGCCTTCCGCTTAGCTGTGGTGGACCATACTTTGGATTTATTACAACTAAAGAAAAACTTTCACGTCAAATGCCTGGGCGTATTGTTGGTAGAACGGTTGATAAAGATGGCAAAGAAGCATTTTGTTTAACTCTTCAAGCGCGTGAGCAACATATTCGTAGAGCAAAAGCAACATCTAACATCTGCTCAAACCAAGGGTTACTTGTGACAGCAGCAACGGTTTATATGTCTTTAATGGGCGCTAAAGGCATAAAAGAAATAGCCTTGCAATCACATCAAAATGTCACAAAACTTGCTAAAAAGTTAAGCCAAATTGTAGGGGTTAACGTACGTTTTTTACATAACTATGTATACGAGATAGTTGTTGATTTACCAGTTAGTGCAAAAGAAGCAAAAAGCTTAGCAACTCAACACAACGTTCAGCTTGGTTATGATTTATCTTTATTGGACCCATCACAACAAAATAGCCTACTTGTTTGTGCCACTGAAATTCATAATGAATCAGATTTAGATAAATATGTTGAAGTGTTGGAAACCGTATTAACTTAGCTTGCTGTTGGAGCATAAGATGACAGTTATTTTTGAAAAATCAGTAGCAGGACGTAGAGCAAATTCACAAAGATGGAAACTTAATGGTGAAACCCATTTCGATACTCAATACTTGCGTGAAGACAAACCCTTGTTGCCGGAGCTAGGCGAACTTGAAGTATTACGTCACTTTACCAAGTTATCACAAAAGAACTTCTCAATTGATACTCAATTTTATCCACTTGGTTCTTGTACAATGAAATACAATCCACGCATAGCTTTAAAATGTGCGTTCAATCCATCTGTACTCAATATTCATCCCTTTCAAGATGAGTATACACAGCAAGGTTTATTGGAAATGCTGTATGAGCTTCAAGAAATCTTGATTGAAGTTACTGGAATGGATGCAGTATCTCTTGTACCTTGTGCTGGAGCCCAAGGAGAATTTGCAGGAGTACAGATGATTCGTGCCTATCACATTGCTAACAATGAACCACATAGAAATGAGATTATTGTGCCAGATGCAGCACATGGCACAAACCCTGCAACAGCTGTAATGGCAGGATGTAAAGTCATTGAAATCCCAACTTCCCTTAAAACGGGGGATATCGATATTGAAACGCTAAAGAAAGTATTAGGACCAAACACTGCGGGCATTATGCTTACAAACCCATCGACAATGGGGGTGTTTGAGCGTGATATTGAAGAAGTAGCAAAATTAGTGCATACAGCAGGTGGTTTACTCTATTATGATGGAGCCAACTTAAATGCGATTATGGGCAAAGCAAAACCTGGTAAAATGGGGTTTGATGTTATGCATATGAACGTACATAAAACTTTTGCTACACCACATGGTGGTGGGGGTCCAGGCGGCGGTCCCATTGCAGTGAATAAGCGCTTAAAGCCATTTTTACCCGTACCTACAATTACAAAAGAGAAAGGTGTCTATCATATTAGATCAAAAGGTGCTATTCCAGCAACCATTGGTGCTATGCACGCTTTTATGGGAAATGTGGGGGTATTGATTCGAGCTTATGTTTATCTGAAAACTCTAGGCGGTAATGGTTTGACAAAAGCATCAGAAATCGCGACCCTAAATGCAAACTATATGATGGCAAGGTTGAAAAAAGCAGGCTTTATCATTGCATTACCAGATCGACGTGCTTCACACGAGTTTATCGTTTCACTTGCAGCTGAGAAAAAGGCATACGGCGTTACTGCAAATGATTTTGCCAAGCAGCTATTGGATTATGATATGCACGCACCAACAATCTATTTCCCATTACTTGTCCCAGAATATTTACTGATTGAACCAACTGAAACTGAAACACGCGAGCAAATGGATACTTTTGTTGATGCAATGATTGAAATTCGTAAACTTGCAGCATCATATCCAGAAAAGGTAAAACAAGCGCCCATCGCTCAATCTGTAAAACGAGTAGATGATGTGAAAGCCGTGCGTGAGTTAGATGTAATCTTTGGGCAGTGCTGTTAAGGAAAAAGCATTTTCCCCCAATGCAACTTAGAGCGAAGTGAATGGAAATAATCATAGTCTAATGGATGTAATATGCTGACAGATTTTTTACAGCGATGTAGTTTGATAGTGTCAGCTGGGCGAAGCTGAAGCTTCATATGCCCATCAAAGCTTAAACTTGGCTCAGGGTTGTTATATTCCCCAATCGTGATTTCAATTTGGCTGTTAGCATTAAGCACAATCGGACGACTATTAAGCGAATGTGAAAACATTGGCACAAGTACGATTGCATCTAAGCCTGGGTGCATAATCGGACCTCCTGCTGATAGTGCATGAGCAGTAGAACCTGTGGGAGTGGCAATAATCATGCCATCAGCGCGCTGATCAAAAGCATAACGACCATCGATATGAACGTGCATTTGGAAAAGTCTACTATGTTGTCCAGCTGCAATAACAATATCGTTTAAAGCAACAGTTTGCTCAGTTGGGTGATGCTCACTTGTGATGGATGCTTGAAGCATAAAGCGCTGTTCTTGTTGGTAACGACCGCACAAAACATCAAATAAGCGCGTGGTAATTTGATCAGGATTAATGTCTGTTAAAAATCCCAGTTTTCCTCGGTTGATCCCCACAATCGGAATATCACTAATGAGCGACAGATTTCTGCCAGCATTAAGAAAGTTACCATCTCCACCTACAACAATGGCTATTTCACAATGTTTAGCAATCGCTTTCAAGCTGTAGCCTTCACCAAACCTATCATCTAGACTAGCAGCCGTCTCAGCTTCTAAATAAACGCGAAGTGATTGCTCGATTAAACTATGCATCAAATATTCTACTGTTTCAGCAACAGCAGGATTGTCATGTGTGCCAATAATAGCGACTTTATTAAAAATGAAGGTCATTGGTAAATGCTATCCTTATGTCATGAGTTCTCTAGTTTTAAGCAAAATCCCATTTATCATACTGTATAATCGTTTAAGTTACTATGTTTGGATAGGTTAACAGTTTATTGTTAGCAATTAATCGTTATACTATCTAAATCATTTCTAAAACAAGATATTCAATAGTGCCAAGATCAATCAGATTAACTTTAGAGAGTCTTGGGCAATATATCTTATGTGATGAGTTGACAAAGGAGTAATAATGGCTTTATCAGTAGTGATTCTTGCCGCTGGGCAAGGATCTCGTATGTGCTCAAAAAAATCAAAAGTACTGCAAACGCTAGCAGGAAAAACGCTTATTCGTCATGTTGTCGAAACTGTTGAGTCGTTGCAGGCAGATAATATTATCATTGTCCAGGGGCATTTAGGGCAGCAAGTACAATCTGCGCTGGAAGATAAAAAAATTATTTGGGTCGAGCAAAGGGACCGCTTAGGAACAGGACATGCTGTTTTACAAGCACTTCCTCACATTAGAAAGAAAGATAAGGTGCTGATTTTGTATGGTGATGTACCATTGGTGTCCTTTGACACCTTAAACCATTTGATTGATGTAACGCGTGATGATGATTTAGGTATTTTAACGGCACATGTCGAGAACCCAGGAGGACTTGGTAGAATTATACGCAACCGTTTTGGTGAAATTGAGTTGATCGTTGAAGAAAAAGATGCCAGTGACATTCAAAAGCAAATCAAGGAAATTAACACTGGAATTTACTGTGTTTCTGGTAAAAACTTGCACCACTGGATTCCAAAAATTGAAAATAAAAATGCACAAAAAGAATATTATTTGACGGATATTGTAGCTTTTGCTTGTCAAGACAGGATAAATATTCGTGCAGCACATCCTGCGTATAATTTTGAAATTTTAGGTGTTAATACGAGGTCACAGCTTGCTGAGCTTGAACGGATGTGGCAAAAGGCTGTTGCAGAGCGAGTTATGGCAAAAGGTGTCTCCCTTGCAGATCCAAATCGATTTGATGTAAGAGGTTCAGTTGAAATTGGTGCAGATACCTGGATT
The DNA here is from genome assembly GCF_024208055.1 of Candidatus Nebulibacter yamunensis. NCBI lineage: Bacteria > Pseudomonadati > Pseudomonadota > Gammaproteobacteria > Thiotrichales > Francisellaceae > Candidatus Nebulibacter > Candidatus Nebulibacter yamunensis. The sequence goes on along the minus strand of NZ_JAMBMW010000001.1, from coordinate 99,602 downwards.
GATATTAACGTGCTTATCAAGGGTCATGTGATCATTGGTGAAGATTGTGTGATTGGCGCCAATTGCATTTTAAAAGATTGTGTTATTGGTAATAACGTTAAGGTCAAGCCAAACACTATTATTGATGGTGCTGATATTAAGTCAAGTGTTACTGTAGGTCCTTTTGCACGGATTCGACCAGGTACAATTTTGGAAGAAGCATCGCAAATTGGTAATTTTGTTGAAGTGAAAAAGTCAACTATTGGCAAACACTCCAAAGTGAATCATTTAAGTTATATCGGGGACAGCACAATTGGCTTTGACTCTAATATTGGTGCAGGGGTAATTACCTGTAATTATGACGGGGTGAATAAACACCAAACCATCATTGGTAATGACGTGTTTATTGGTTCAGATTGCCAATTGATTGCTCCTGTGAGTGTGGGCGATGGTGCTAACATTGCAGCTGGTTCAACCATTACTAAAAATGTACCTAGTGGTAAATTGACAATTAACCGTATGAATAAACAAGTGGTGGTCCCAGACTGGAAGCGACCCACCAAAAAAGAGTAACAATCGTAAACAAAATAAATTAGGAAAACAAAATGTGTGGAATCATTGGCGCTGTTTCTGAGCGAAATGTATTGGCTATTTTATTAGAAGGTTTAAAGCGTTTAGAGTATCGTGGCTATGACTCAGCAGGTGTAGCATTAATCGTTGCAGATGGCAAGATCAAGCGCAAAAGAGCGTTGGGAAAAGTTCAAGTCTTAGTGGATAAAACAACTCAAGATAAAAATTTAAAAGGCATAACAGGTATAGCACATACACGTTGGGCAACACACGGTGAACCATCTGAGAATAATGCACACCCACATCTGAGCGGATCCGGTAAAATTGCAATTGTGCACAACGGCATTATTGAAAATTTTATGCAGTTAAAAACTGAGCTTATTGCACAAGGTGTGCAGTTTCAATCGCAAACTGATACTGAAGTCATAGTGCATTTACTTGAAAAAAGTTGGGATAAAAATAAGGACTTTATCACAAATGTTCATGCTGTAATTAAAAAACTAAAAGGGGCATATGGACTTGCGGTGATGCACGTGGATTTTCCACATAGCCTAGTAGCTGTTCGTTCAGGTTCACCCATTGTAATTGGTTATGGCATTGGTGAAAACTTTATTTCTTCTGACACTTTATCTTTGCTTCCTGTTACTAACCGTTTTGCCTTTTTAGACGAAGGAGATATGGTACTTATTGAGCAAGGGAAAATAGAGATCTATGATCATAGTGGCGTTTCAAAGCAACTTGAAATAAAAGAACTGGATCAAATACAAGATGCTGCGTCAAAAGGAAGATACAAGCATTATATGCAAAAAGAGATTTTTGAACAGCCGCAAGTGATTGCAAATACTTTTTCAAACTGCATTAGTTTTGATAATGAGATAATTGTTGATAAGTTTGGTATTGAGTCAAATTTGCTTTTTTCCCAAGTAGAGCATGTGAAAATCGTTGCTTGTGGTACCAGTTTTCATGCAGGACTTGTTGCTAAATATTGGATCGAAGAATATGCTAAGGTAAGCGTTGACATTGAAATTGCAAGTGAGTTTAGATATCGAAATTCCGTTGTGACTAAAAATAGTTTATTTATAACTGTTTCCCAATCTGGAGAAACTGCTGATACATTAGCTGCACTTCGTCAGGCAAAGACATGTGGTTACCTTAAAACATTAGCAATTTGTAATATGCCAAATAGTTCAATGGTGCGAGAAGCGGACTTGGTGTTTATGACCCAAGCGGGTATTGAAATGGGGGTTGCTTCGACTAAGGCGTTTACCACTCAACTTGTTGCTTTTATCTTGTTTGCAGTCGCTTTAGGAAAGGCAAAACAAACACTCACAAAAACAAAAGAACAAGAGATATTAAAAGCATTAAAAAAAGTACCAGAGATTATAAAAAAAGTATTGTCACTTGATAAAGAGATTGAACAATTATCGTATAATTTTGTTGAGAAGCAGCATGCTTTATTTTTGGGTAGAGGCATGCAATATCCCGTGGCACTGGAAGGTGCATTAAAGTTAAAAGAGATCTCCTATATTCATGCTGAAGCCTATCCTGCTGGTGAGTTAAAGCATGGACCTTTAGCTTTAGTTGATAAAGAAATGCCCATTATTGCGGTAGCACCTAATGATGCGTTATTAGAGAAACTAGAAAGTAATCTACAAGAAGTGCAAGCTAGAGGCGGTGAATTGTATGTGTTTGCTGACCATGCCATTAGTCAATCATTACAGATTGACTCTAAGCATACATTTGTTATCGATTCAATACCAGAAGTCCTTGCACCTATTGTATTTACAATTCCACTTCAACTGTTTTCGTATCACGTTGCCGTACAAAAAGGTACTGATGTCGATCAGCCGCGCAATTTGGCTAAGTCAGTTACGGTGGAATAATGAATATTCTTGCAATTGATACATCAAGCTCTTTTTGTTCGGTGACATTATTTGTGAAAGATGCACTCTTTACTCAAACGAGAAATATTCCTCGTGAACATAATGAGTACCTGTTACCAATGATTAATGAGTTAATTAGTCAAGCAAAGATTCAAAAAACGGCAATTGATCTATTGGCATATGGTGTAGGGCCTGGCAGTTTTGTTGGTGTCAGATTGTCAGCAGCTGTTATGCAAGCGATGTCATTAGCACTAGATAAACCTGTTGTTGGCTTTTCTTCTATGTATGCTATAGCATTAGATGCGTATCATAAGACAAAAGCACATTTAATTTCCGTTATTTTAGATGCGCGTATGGCAGACGTATATTGTGGTCAGTATTCCTTTAATAAACTAAAAAACATTTTAGAAATTAAATCTGAAGATTGCTTTAAACAGGATGTACTTAAGGCAATGTCTACTGATAAACCGTTAAGCTTAGTGGTAGGTGATTGTATTGAAGGTTTGGGAATTAAACCCGATATTCAAGGTTACTGCCCAGATACTCAGCATTTGTATGAAGCAATACTGACTGAATATCAAAGTAAAAAAGATGAAAATCGCTTAAATCAACAGGTGATGCCTATTTATTTGCAAGGTACATCACAATGGAAGAAAATCCATGTGTAAACGCTGACATCGTTTTATAAAGCGATTACACTCTTTAGCTATCCTGAGAAGAAGTGAAAACATAAATGGCTAAAACCTACCTTTTTTATGATTTAGAAACAACAGGCATTAATAAATGCTTTGATCAAATTCTCCAATTTGCCGCTATCCGTACCGATGAATCACTTAATGAGCTAGAGCGTTATGATTTTTTTGTTAGGCTCAATCCAGATACAATCCCAACTCCAGAGGCTTCAATTACTCATCATATTTCAATTGAAAAGTCAAATAGTGGTATGTATGAGTATGAAGCTATTAAGAAAATACACTCGCTTTTTAATACGCCTGATACGATTAGTTTAGGCTATAACACTTTAACATTTGACGATGAGTTTTTACGGTTTGCATTTTTTAAAAACCTGTTTTCTGCTTATGACCATCAGTATAAAAATGGTTGTGTGCGAGTGGATTTATACCCTATTGCCACAGCTTATTATCTGTTTGCACAAAATGTATTAAGTTGGCCTTTAGATAAAGAAGGTAAGGTATCACTTAAGCTTGAGAATTTAAATACACAAAATAGCTTGTATAAAGAAGGACGTGCCCATGATGCAATTACCGATGTGATCGTAACTTTAGAATTAGCTCGAAGATTCAAATTACATCAGCCTAAGGTGTGGGAGTATTTAATTGAGCACTTTAATAAAACAGAAGATCAAAAAATTTTGTCTTTATTAGATATTGGTTTAGAAGTTGCACATGAATCATACCAGCAAGCCCTTATGGTTTCAGGGAGATTTGGTTACAATGAACGTTTTATTTTGCCAGTGTTAAACTTGGGACAACATTGGCACTACAAGAATCAGTGGTGTTTTTTGCGTTTAGATTATATTGATTTGCAAGAGGTGACCACACAAAACATACACGAACATTTTCTTACCATTAATAAGAAATGGGGTGATTTGCCGTTGATATTACCTGCTAAAAAGCGATTTTTAGCTCACCTATCGGATGAGCGTATTCAAAAAATAAAGGAAAATAAAGCATTCTTACAACAAAATCCAAGGATTTTGACTGAAATAAGAGACTACACTTTAGACTTTAAATATCCTGAAATAGAAAATGTTGACGTTGATGCTTCTTTATATCAAGCAGGTTTTATGAACTATGCAGAACAGAATTTATGTGAATATTTTCATAAATGTGATATTGAACAAAAGATCAAACTTATGCCAAAAATGAATCGCTCTTATTATGAACGCGCTTTACGAATAATTGGACGCATGAATCCAGAAAAGTTACCACTAGCAATGCAAGAAGAGTTTCAAATGTACCTTGAACGGATTGCCAGTTATGATATAGAAAATATGCCTATTGACTACAAAGGTGAACGCAAAGTGTCTATACCAGAAATCTATGAGCGTATACAAACATTGCAAGAAGAGAATTTGACTGAGGAGCAATTCAGTTTATTGGCTGAGCTAGAGTCATATTTGTCCTTGTGATAAGGAAAGCTTTAAAAAGAAACATGAACAGAGTAACAAACCAAATGCTTAGCAGAGCATTAAATAGAGTATTGCAAGGTGATGTGTTAATTTAACGTATCAAGAACCATACACAGTGAAACATAGCTGAAACTGCTTTTTATAAATGCTTAGTTATAATGTAAATTGATCGAAAGATCAAAAAGTTGAAAATAATAGGAGATACGATTATGACCAAGCAGGTAAGAAAAACAGCAGGAAAAAGATCAACGTGGCAAACGTTTAAAACAGAATATAAGAAGTTTTGCGCATTACAGGCTCAAGCTTCTTTGTACTTATAATTTAATTAACTTATAAATTTATCTTTCATGAACGCGTTGTTTTATCAGTAATAACAGCGGTTGTCATAACACCATTCACATTGGTTGCTGTCCTCCCCATATCAATAATGGGGTCAATCCCTTGAACTAAAGCTATGATATTAAAAGGTAGTCCTAATGTAGAAAAGGTCACACCTGCTGCAATAAATGCGGTACCAGGAATACCAGATACACCAAAGGATGCAATCATGTTAATTGCGCCCACTAATAGAATAACTTGCCAAGTAACGGGTTGCCCCATAATTGCTAAAGTCATCACGACAAGCATGGCAGGATAAATCCCAGCACAAGCATTCATCCCAATTGTCGCACCAATGCTGGGGGTAAAGTTTGACACGCTTTCAGAGAGTTTCAAACGATTGCCAAGTGCATCCATGGTGACCGGAAGCGTACCAAAGCTTGAGCGAGTGGTAAATGCAACAAGTAGCGCACGCCAAACGTTCTTATAGTAATGAATCGGATTGACCCCACACAAGCTGATGAGTATCGTGTGGAGGAGCATCACAATACTCATCGCGATATACATAGCAGTAATAAAGTTGAGCATTTCTACTAAAGTACTTAGACCATAATTAAGCATCATTGAACTCATAAGCGCAAATACACCGTAAGGTGTTAATGCGATAATCATACTAGCTAGTTTTTTTGCAACGAAAAATGCGGAGTGAATAAAATTGATGAAAGCTAAGGCTATTTCTTTTTCTTGTTGGTGTAATTTTAAAGTTGCAAAGCCAAGTAAAGCAGCAAAAATAACAACTGCAATCACATTATTGTTTGCCATCGCTGTAACTGGGTTGCTTGGTAACATACCTGTAATTGTACTAACTATACTGTGAGACTCAGAAGTTTCAAGTACACCTAAAAAAGCCACTCCAGAGCCTATGTGCATCAGTGAGCCAATAAAACCACCAATAACTGCACTAATGCCCGTTAAAAGTAGAATTACAACAACGGTCTTCGTAACGATCTTGATTAAATAGCTGCCTTGATGGTGGCGCAGATTAACAATCGCATTGATGATTGCCGTAAATACTAAAGGAATGATCAGCATTTTTAAGAGGCTGATATAAGTATCACTAATAAGGTCAAGCAAACTATGTAAGTTGTCACCGGAATACGAGTCATTAAATTGCTGTAACACAAGCCCAAAAATTATACCAACGATAAGAGACCCCAAGACTCGAATATTAAAGCTGACTTTATAGGTCTGTGCTAAACCCAATATACCTAAGATGGTAAAAAAAACAATAATTGACACTTAAAATATGCTCCATTGGCTGTGAATTATGAATAGACTCATTGTGAAACATAATAAAAAAATTAAACAGATAATCGTTCATTTTTTTATTATGTCTTTTTATTAGATAGTCAGAGAAATAACTTTATTCCAGTTACCAAACAATAAATAAAGATGGCATAGATCCATCACGGTATCAATAACTATACGCGTATAAAATCTGCGTGAAGAATTTTTGGTTTAAATGGATGCCTTTGTAAGGCTTGAATTTTAACGTTTTCGTTTTTACCATCGACATGTATTGTTACTATTCCATCATAAAATGCTTTGTTCTTAGCAGCATGTAAAACTTTGTCGTGTTCAAGTGTAATCAAAAGTGCTTCAGCGCCTTTCCCATAGATAATAGCAGGAATTTTATCTGCTTTACGTAGGCGGCGGCTCGCACCTGTACCTTTTTCAGTTTTTAATTCCGCTTGGAATGTAAATTCAGTCATGTTATTTTCCTTAAATAAAATAATTCGTTTAACTCAAAATACGTGCATACGTCATGCGACCCTAACGAATACAGCCGCAGCATTGTAACAGAGAAGGATATAAATGTTAACAATTAAATGAGGTCAGAGAACATTAAGCTAATCGATTCTTCATTATTTGTACGACGAATCGCTTCAGATAGCATTGGTGCTAATGATAGTGTCTTGATTTTTTTACATTTTGCAGCAGCACAATGTAGTGGAATAGAGTTGGTAACAACTAACTCCTCTAATACCGAACTCTCAATGTTCTCAATAGCGTTACCAGATAGAACGGGATGGACACAGTAAGCCGAAACTTTGTGAGCACCATGCTCAATTAAAGCGTGAGCTGCTTTACATAAGGTGCCCGCAGTATCAACGATATCATCAACTATCAAACAATGACGGTCTGTAATATCACCAATTATATTCATAACCTCAGATTCATTGGCTTTTTGGCGACGCTTGTCAATAATGGCAAGGTCGGTGTTAAGTGCCTTAGCTAATGCTCTTGCTCTTACTACCCCTCCAATATCAGGTGACACAACTATAGGATTCTCTAAACGACGTGAGCGGATATAATCGAGTAAAATAGGTGTGCCATATACGTTATCCAATGGAATATTAAAAAAACCTTGAATCTGCTCAGCATGAATATCAACTGTTAATAAACGATCAATGCCAACCCCTGTTAGCATATCAGCAACGACACGAGCCGAAATAGGGACACGTGAAGAACGTACACGTCGATCTTGCCTTGCGTAGCCAAAATATGGCAACACTGCTGTGATGCGTCCTGCTGATGAGCGACGCAGTGCATCAGTTAAAAACATAAGCTCCATGATATGGTCGTTAGTAGGTGGGCAAGTTGATTGAACAATAAAAACATCACGACCACGGACATTATCGATAATTTCAATATGACTTTCACCATCGCTAAAGGCAGAAACTGTAGCTCGTCCTACTTGTACACCTAAAAAATGAGAGATTTCTTCAGTAAGTTGTTTGCTTGCGCGACCACTAAAAAGCATCAAATCCGACATGGATAAAACCTTAAAATAAGCTTGGCTTGAGTTTGCTTAGAGCAATATACCCAATTTTTGGAAAATATAAAGATTTTTTTCAGAAATTTACCTTGGCGTTATGTTAATGCCAAACATAAATCTTTGTCATACCACCATAAGCTAAGCTCATGTAAATTTGACATACACTCCCTTCCTTATAAGGAAGGTTCTTTACGGCACATTTTGATAAAAAAACCACCATAAAGAAATGAAAGTGATAACCTTTAAAGTAAATCAAATAATGGTATAACACACTTGATAGCTTTTTGAAAAATAAGGGATAAGCACGAGAATAAATAGCCTACATCACTTATGTATATTTAATTCATTACATGCTTCCGAATACAGTCGGTATATTATCGTATAGAAACTGTAATAATAGTCTCTCTTGTGCAGTAAAGTCCATATTGGATGTTGGTTTAAAGCTTTGTTTAGTATAGGATGGCTTATCTTGACTCACCCAGGTGACGAGATTTGAATAGGACTGCATATCACTTGTTTTAATTGAGATTAATTGACCATTTTTAACCTCAAGTGTGAAGTGATTACCATTTAATGTCATACTATGATTAAAAGGAAGTGTTTTACCAAAACGCCACTCCCAAGTGTGTAATTTTTCCATTTCCTCTGCAATAAGCATCTGATTTAAGTTATTAGGCAGATATGTAATATGGGTATTAAAGCGAGTTAAGAAAGCTTCACATATACGCTTAGGACATATGTTATTATCTATCTCCTTTAAGTTAATAACCATTGAGCGTTTAGAGTATACGCCTTTTGTGATAAGCGCATCATCAATTTTGTGATGAAGATACTGATATAATTTCGAGGTGTCAGTATTGATCAATAAAGTGCCATGATGAAACGATCGATCTTTTGTTTCGCGAAAAGCACTACCCGATATTTTATAGTCATGGTTGTGATGATGGACAAAAATATCATTGCGTGGAGAGATATATGCCTTAACGTTGAAGGCTGCTAATATACTCACAATAAGCTGTAAATTTGCGTGTTTATCATAGTGATTGGCAGGTGCCATAATTGTGTAATTTAAATTGCCTAAGTCATGATAAACCGTGCCGCCACCACTTTGACGGCGAATAATTGGGATGTGATCTTCATTAAGTGCATCAATATTACACTCACGCCATGGATTTTGTGCACGACCAATCACAACACAGGGTTTATTTTGCCACAAATACAGAATAGCCGAGTCAGTTAACATTTCGCGGAAAAGCCAATTTTCAACAGCCAAGTTGTAAAAAGGGTCATAACTTGTTGCAACATATACGTTCATATAATGAGTAAGTATCTTTTATGTATTTTATAAGTTATAGATTGTAGGAAAAATGACTGAATAAAACTAATAGTTTATGATAGGTATCTTGAACACACTAACCTTATTTAGCTTGATTTAGTACTTGTTGCAATTCACCAGCTTCGTGCATTTCTAGAATGATGTCACAACCGCCAATTAATTCACCATTGACATATAATTGTGGGAAAGTTGGCCAGTTGGCATATTTTGGCAAAACAGCACGAATATCTGGATTCTCTAGTATATTGACAAAGGCAAAAGGTTTACCACAAGCTTGAATTGCAGCGACAGCGTGTGCTGAAAAGCCGCATTGCGGCATTTTAGGTGTGCCTTTCATATATAACAAAATACTGTTTTCAGTAATTTGTGATTTGATAGTTTCGATTACTTTTTGTTCATCAAAATCTTGATATGTATTCATTTGGCTATCCTTTGGTTATCTAAACTTGAAAAGGTACAAGATTAGTATTATATTGCCCGTACATCATATCATTTTCCGACTTTCGGTCAATAAACTTAAGGAGCAATAAATGTTTGAATTACCAACGTTACCTTATAAAAAAAATGCATTAGCACCTATCATTTCAGAAGAAACAATTGAATATCATTATGGTAAACACCATCAAGCATATGTAACTAATTTAAATAACTTACTTACCACAGACGAACATAAGGCATTGGTGAATAAATCATTAGAAGAGATTATAGTAAGTTCAAAAGGTGCTGTATTTAATAATGCAGCGCAGATCTGGAATCATACGTTTTATTGGAACTGTTTGACACCTAATGCTAAAGCAAAGCCAGAAGGTAAATTACTTACTGCAATTGAGAAGAAATTTGGCAGCTTTGATGGATTTAAAGAAGCATTTAACAAAACAGCAATTACTACTTTTGGCTCTGGATGGGCGTGGTTAGTTAAAACTAAAGCTGGTGAGCTTGAACTTGTAAGCACAAGTAATGCAGGTTGTCCATTAACAGAAGGTCACGTTCCAATTTTAACCTGTGATGTTTGGGAGCATGCGTATTATATTGATTATCGTAACGCACGTCCTAAGTATGTAGATGAGTTTTGGAAAATTATTAATTGGGACTTTGTTGCTAAGCAATTTGCAAAATCAGTTAATTAAATCCAAGATTTTTAGCATTATTTAAATATGGGATAGCGTTGATTGATAATACACCTAATATATCCTGCTTATCGGTAGGTGTGATCCCACTGTTTTTTTCTTCAGCAGTTTGAGCAATAAAACTCATCGATTTTAAATCGTATTCAACAAAACCGTTATTAAGTGTATTCGGTTTAATTTCATCACCTTCATAGTACAAAATATCTCGATAGTATATGAGTGTGTGATCTAGATCTTTAATAGATTGCCATAACGTTGCGGTTGCTTCGTAATAGGGAACAGTAATGGTTGCAAGGATAGCATCAGCATGATAGAGCGCGTCATTACTGTTTTTAGGTATAGGTAATTGGTTGATTAGAGTTGTAGCTCGCACAAAGCGTGAAGCAGAAGTGTAGTCTCCTGGTAAGCCGAGAAGTCCTGCATCTTCAGGTTGAGCATTTTCAAAAATAGTGCGGTATTGTGGAATGTATTGTGCAAATATATTGTTTTGCTGATCTCCTTGATCATTTAAGCTTTGATAATGTTCAAGATGTTTGAGGTGCCATTCATAGTCAGGAGCATTTGTTAGCACATTCTGGGCATGATCATAGACCATTGTTTTACCATCTAAAAACTCAATGACTGCACTGTGCCCTGTTTTATCACGAATAACCATATGTAATGGTATATCTTTAATATATAAACCATTTATGGCTAACATTGCAGACTCTACTAATTGATAGTGACGAATAAGGGTTAAAGCTTCAGCAGTTGAATCTGCCATACCTAAAACAAAGTTAGACAGATCATAAATGCCCAATGCAGGGCGTTTGTCATTCGGATTGTATTTGGGTTGTATGCTACCTGGTAAGTAAAGTGCAGAAACAGCAACACCTTGAGTATTGATACCATCTGTCAATGTATTGCCAATAAAACCAAGTCGACCAAAGTAGCCATATTTATTATACCAATAAGCTAATTTGTCCTTGGGAATATTATCGATGTTAACAATGATATTCGTCGTATTTTCAACATCAATATAACCTTTATAATAGCTAAAAGCACGGTGAATAATTTTTGTTAAATTGATATCGGTTTGAAAATTTTTTTGATACCAACTGTAAGCATTGAAATTCTTAGTATAAAGTTTAAGTGGAAAATCAAGCGTGCGTGCAGTGATGTGATAAGGTTCTTTATTAATAAAAATATCGGTGCATGTAATTGCTGGAGTACTTATAAGCATTGTAATTAATACACTGAGTTTGCACATCACATATTAACGTCCTGTTTTGGTGCCTTATTAGCTATTTAGTATAGCGTCTTAAACTGAAAAATAGGAGTTATTGGATTAGAATTGCGATAAAAATAATCATCCCAACCCAATGATTATCAGAAAAGGCTTTTATACAATTATGGATGCCACCTTTGTGCCAAGTTTGGTGTTGATAAAAAAATAATATCATCACAATTACTAATGCTAAGTAAAACAATATATTAAAGTCGTTGAAATAGCTAAATAGGCTTAGACATATGAGCATTAAAAGTTGAGCCAGAATGACAGCCATTAGATTATGTTTACCAAAGGTAATGGCTGAGGATTTTAAATTAAGTGCAAGGTCGTAAGTCTTATCAGCAAACGCATACATTGTGTCGTAAGCAATTGTCCAAAAAATAGAGGCAAAGTATAAAAGCCAAGCAGTGGGAGGAATACTATTTTGAACAGCCATATAGGTCATGATAATGCCAAAGTTAAAAGCAAATCCCAGGGCAAGTTGTGGTAAGGCAAAAAATCGTTTAAACAAGGGATAGGTTAAGGCAAGTGCAACGGCAACAAAAGAAAGTAAAATGGTTAGAAAATTAAGTTGTAAAACTAAAACAAAAGCAAAGATCAATAAAAACAAACCAAGAAAAGAAGCACGCTTAACAGAAATTAGACCTGTTGCAATTGGACGCATAGCAGTACGCTCAACTGCACCATCAAAATTGCGATCAGCAATATCATTAAAAACACAACCAGCAGTTCGCATTGTAATGGCTCCTAGTATAAAAATAACGATAAGTTTAAGCGGAGGTAACCCATGAGTAACAGAAAATAAACCCCATAAGGTGGGGTATAAAATAATCAGGATTGGAAGAGGACGATGAAATCGCATTAAATAAAAATAAGCCTTCATTTACTTACCCTAATTGAGCTTAAAAAGCTCAATAAAAAACTCTTCGATCAGAAGTTTTTGCTTATTGGGGAGCTCAAAAATTGAAGCTCGTACCCATAATGGCGTATCAATAGTATTCGTTGGCAATTGGAGCTTGTGTTTAACAATATCAGCTGGACAATACCAAGCATAGAAATCACTGCGTTTGATATTGGATTCACGAAATAAAAAATGCTCACCAATTGAGTTATTACCTAGTGTATCAAATAGGTTTTGATAACTAAGGTAGGTTTCTTTCGGTATGACGGTACGCCCAAAAACAAGAACTTCATTATTTCGATGATGTTTGATTAAGCGAATACGACAATTTTTATCGTGTTGATTCAGGAGTAAAAGCTCATCATCATCGATTTTGCCATCATATTCATTAATACAGCTTAACTCTAAGAATGGTGCATAGTGTGCCAAGGTGGATCCTAGCCTTTTAACACTAAAGAGCCAATATTCAAGATTAGGATCAAGCTCCAAGTCTTGTTTTGTTTTCCAGGTGTTTATCATTAACCTAAATATAACTAAGAAAAAATTTGTGCTAAGACTACCATATAATATTAATTATGACCAATAGCAATAAAGGAAATTTTGATCTAACCCATGAATTTGGGACACTTTTGAATTTTCGATATCTTCAAACTGTTTTGGAGTCATGTAATTTATCGTTAAATGCTTTCTTTTTGTTTTGTAATAAGCATCTATATATTTAAATATTGATGTTTTAGCTTACTCTCTTGTTTTGTAGTTTTCATTATGCATCAACTCAACTTTTTTAATATGCCAAAAAAGCTTTCACAAGCAATATTATCATAACAACAACCTTTGTCACTCATGCTTCATATTAAGTAAGCTTTGTTGAATAAGCTTTTGAAACTCATAAAAAAATATTACCTAATATATGAATGGTCTAACAGGTGTGTTCTCACGTTGTTGTAACTCCCAGTCTTGAGCATACCAAACAGCCGCATTCACTTGTCCCAACTGTTTCTTGCCAAGAATAAGGTCGGCTGCTTTCTCAGCTACCATGATCGTTGGCGCATTTAAATTGCCATTTGTTAACGTTGGAAAAATTGAAGAATCTACAACACGCAATCGCTTTATACCTATCACTTTACAATCTGGATCGACAACAGTTAGTTCATCCGTGTGTTTCCCCATTTTGCAAGTACCACATAGGTGATAGGCACTTTCCACATTTTGTTGTACCCATTGATCGATTTCTTTATTCGATGACAAATCAATACTTGGCTGTATGACATCTCCTCTATAATTGTCCATAGCTGGCTGCATCATAATTTCATGAGTTAAACGAATGCAAGCGCGCCAATCCTTAATATCATCTTCGTGCTGTAAGTAGTTAAAGAGAATTTTTGGTGGGACTTTGGGGTTACTCGATTTTATAGCAACCTGACCTCTACTTTTTGGTTTGTTTGGTCCAACATGCACTTGAAAACCGTGGTCATTAAAGGCTTTTTTTCCATCATAGCGGATAGCTGCTGGCAAAAAATGATACTGAATGTCTGGCGCTATTAGCCCTGACCGCGACCGTATAAAAGCGCAAGATTCAAAATGATTGGTTGCTCCAAGTCCACTTTTAAAAAGTAGCCATTGTGCACCAATCATTAGTTTGCTAATCCTATCTAATTTTGCATTAAGAGTAATCGACCTTAAGCATTGATATTGAAAATATACTTCTAAATGATCTTGCAAATTTTTCCCAACGCCAGGAAGTCCATGAACCAGCTTGACATTCGCAGCAGCAAGTATATTTTTGTCACCAATTCCAGATCTTTGCAAAATTGCAGGGGAATTGATCGGACCTGCGCTTAAAATGACTTCTTTTTTTGCTAAACAACAGATTATTCTGTCATAATGATAAAATTGCACACCAGTAGCGGAACCGTTTTCAATCAATACCTTATCGACGAGAGCATTTTTAATTACTGTTAAATTTTTACGTTTTATCACAGGATTTAAATAAGCTTTGGCAGTAGAGTTGCGAACCCCCTTTTTTACCGTCATTTGCATAGGAGAAAAACCTTCTTGTTTATACCCATTGTAGTCCGTGGTGTATGAATATCCAGCCTCAATTCCAGCTTGGATAAAAGCTTGATACAGAGGATTCTTCAGCATATTATTGCCCATATTAACATGTAGGGGACCTTCTTTCCCTCTATATAAATCACTTTGACCAAACCAATTCTCAGCACGACGAAAATAAGGCAAGCAGTTGGCATAACTCCAGTTGGAAGCACCTAACTGTTCCCATTCATCAAAATCACGAGCATGACCTCGAACGTAAACCATCCCATTGATAGCCGATGATCCCCCTAGACCCTTTCCCTGTGGGCAATTAATGGTTCGACCATTTAAATATGGCTCACTTACTGAGGAAAACCCCCAATTATATTTGGACATATTTGGCAGATAAAATAAAGCGGAAGGCATGTCAATCAACAAGCTTTTATTTTTACCTCCATATTCAATCAACAACACCTTTATCGATGGCTCAATGCTTAATCGCATGGCAAGAACACATCCTGCAGAACCTGCACCAACAATTATATAATCAAAATATGCACTATTTTTCACCATTTCGAAGTTTCCTAAATTTTTTAGACAAGGCTTTCAATCATCACCTGCATCTATAAATTTTACGACCTCTTGACTTGAGTTTGCGACTAAACCTTATTACAGGCTATAGTTAAAATTTTTGATTTTGTAAGTTCTATCCATAACTATAACAATTTTCTAATTTGCTTATAGTTTGATATATTGCTCTACATTACTAACATGTTCATCGATATATTTTAAGCTCTAACATGCTATAAAACCATTATTTTTCTCTTCTAAGACTATGTACATGATAATTTTTTGGTTCTGATTGCTGATGACATAAAACGATTTAATCGTTATGCTAACGTTCATAAAATAAATACACTCTCAACATTATGCTTGCACTCATCCAACGCGTGACAGATGCTCAGGTAGATATCAACAGCAACACTATTGCTCGTATTCTCACAGGGATATTAGCATTCATTTGTGTAGAAGATAAAGACAATATCACGCATTTTGAAAAAATGGCACATAAACTTTTAAAACAACGTATTTTTGAAGATGAAAATGGCAAAATGAATAAAAGCCTAATCGACATTAAAGGTGGTCTATTACTGGTACCACAGTTTACTTTAGTCGCCAATACTGATCGAGGTTTGCGCCCTAGTTTTTCAAATGCATGTCCCCCTCAACTGGCCAAACAAAAATTTGAATTTTTTTGCGCGTTTTTACAGCAACAATATGATCAAATTCAACAAGGTCAATTTGGTGCAAATATGCAAGTGACACTCATAAATGATGGTCCTGTGACATTATGGCTTAAGGTATAAACATGAACATGGTTTATCGTATGCAAAGTAAAAAACCTAACTCCACGCGAAAGATATGTATTATCGGCGGTTATGGGGCAATGGGACAATTGCTTATGCGATTCTTACAAACTTTACCACACTATGAAATTAGCTTATTTGGTGAACAGGATTGGGATAGTCCTAAACATAAGCTAAACAACCAGGATATTGTGCTAATCTCTACCCCTATTGCTGTTACATCTACCGTCATTCAAAAAGTAAGTACTTATTTAAACGAATATACTATTTTGGCAGATCTCACCAGCATTAAAGAAGAGCCCTTAAATATAATGCTTACTGCTCACAGAGGTCCAGTTGTTGGCTTACATCCAATTTTTGGTCCTACAATTAACAAAGCAGCTAAACGAGTCATCATCTATTGTCATGGTCGCCATCATGAAGCTTATCAATGGTTTATTGATGATTTAATTCATCTAGATTTCACACTTAAACAGATGAGTGCCAGGGCACATGATGATGCCATGACCTTTATTCAAGGAATTGAACATTTCTCTGTTTTTTGCATGGGTCTATTCCTTAAAAAGCATAATATCGATTTGATAGAATTACGCTCACTCTCAAGTCCTGTTTATAGAATGGAGCTTAATATTATTGGTAGGTTATTCAATCAAGATCCTCACCTTTATGCCAATATTATTGTCTCAGACAACAAACGCCTCGATATGATTGCTGAATATGCCAAATTGATTACCGAGCAAGCTAGTTACTTAAAAAACGATGATGGGAAAGAACAGTTTGTGAATCACTTTAATGAAGTAAAAAACTGGATGGGTGAATTTAGCAATAAGGCTTACCACGAAAGCGATCGCTTATTGGGTATTGTTTCACCTACATAATAAGCTGTTTTTGGATTCGTAAAAACCAAAAAGTTTGAAAACTGCCTTATAGTTTTGTAAAAAATGTAAATAAAATATGAGCTAAATCTTACATTCTAAACTGCTCACCTAGGTAAACTTTTCTAACTTGATCATTACTTAAGATCTCACTTGGCTTACCAGAGGCAATCATTTTACCAGCATTTACAATATAGGCACGTTCACAAATATCTAACGTTTCACGCACGTTATGGTCAGTAATAAGAACACCAATGCCACGATTTTTAAGGTGAGTGATAATTTTTTTAATATCAATTACTGAAATCGGATCGACACCAGCAAATGGCTCATCTAAGAGAATAAATCGCGGCGACATTGCAAGTGCTCTGGCAATTTCTACACGCCTTCTCTCCCCACCTGATAAACTCATGCCCAAATTTGCACGAATGTGCTGAATGCTAAATTCATCCAACAACGATTCTAACTCATCTTTACGCTGTTCTTTTGAAAGTTCTTTGCGCGTTTCTAAAATCGCCATAACATTATTCTCAACACTAAGCTTCCTGAAAACAGATGCTTCTTGCGGCAAATAACCAATGCCTTGACGTGCACGCCAATGAATAGGAAGCTTAGTGATATCCTGAGCATCCAATATTACCGTACCACGGTTGGGGCGAACAAGACCCACAATCATATAGAAAGAAGTCGTTTTCCCAGCACCATTTGGTCCTAAGAGTCCTACAATTTCACCACTATTGACTTCCATGGACACATCAACGACAACCCATCGGGAACGATAGGCTTTACCCAAATGTGTTGCAACAAGTTTATGTCTATTCGTATCTGTCATTTTTTCGAGCTAATTCTTTGTGTTTAAATTATTTAAAATAACCGTTGCCCTTTGTCCAGTGTCTGGCACGGTAACCAATCCACTCTTAGTGTCGTATAGCACCTTATCACCAGAAAAACGATTCCCTGCTCGATCAACGTAAGCCTCTTTTTCAATCGTTAATATACTGGTCTGTAAATTAAAATTCATCTTACGCCCTTCAGCATACATGGTTTGCTGATCGGACTGAGGTTGTGTTTTCTCACCTCCCTTAGGAAAAGGTAATGAGTAAAATTTTGCCGTATAAGGGGTATTTGTTGTCAGCAATATATCGGTTAGTTGATTGTTTTGTTGATCAAACGATATGGTTAACGTTTGACCTGTCAAGAATCTGCACCCTTTTTGCTTTTGGCAAATTTGCTTTGCCATTTCAAGTGCTTGTTTTTGGGATTGTAGATAGTCATTCACTTGTACTGGAAACTGATAAGAAGGTACATTTTGTTTATCTCCAGGGACACTATAGGCACTACATTGGATGGTGGCATCTTTTGTTTGCATTACCAGCACATTACCTTGATAAATCATTTTATGTGCAGTTTGGCTATACGATAAGCTATCACTACAAATGGTAATGGGACCATCATTTGTTGCGTCTTTACCAAACATGCTAGCTGCATCCATTGTACGTTCTTGTGCTGCGTAAGTCGTACCTAAACCTAAGAAACTCCCCATACTTAATATGATTAACAATGATTTAATTCTTAGCATTTTGTCCTGCATAATAACTTCTCACGTTTTTCAATAATGTAAAATTACCCTTTTTAGGAGCGCCACTTAAACCTAAACCTACTGTGTTATTGGGGGTCCCTGGTTCAGTAAAGGTAACTAACTTATCTGTATTTAAGTCATCTTTATTATTGTCATAATCAATCATTTCTGTTGTTATTTTAATCGCAGGTGAACTGTTACCATTTGCTTGTCTTTGCATAATGACGTTACCATATAGGCGAATATTGTTATTATTATTCGTTACATCCGCATTGTTTGCCGTAATATACCAAGGTTTATCATTTTGATCTTTAGAAAAAAACTCGGCATTAACCTCACTAAGCACTGCATCTTGATTGTAAAACCGTTTACCTTGTTTAGCATAGAGGCTGTACTGCAACCATCCTTTTTGATCATATTTTTCATAACGTAATCCTTCTGCCGTATTCTCAATAAAATGGGCAGGCAACTCACCATGACTGATTTGCTCTTGCGCTGATTTAACCACAAGCCAACCACTTGAGCCAACCACAACAGATAAACCAATCGTGCTAAAGAAGACACGTTTACTGAAAAACATTAAAATTTTGCCTCACCATGTACAATATAATCTGCTATGACTTTGTCATATTTGTCATGTGCCTGTAAGAATAAATCACATATTTCTCTTACTGCACCGTGCCCTCCTCTATGCGTACAAATGTAATCTACCTTTTCTTTTACTATATGGACTGCATCATGTGGTGCAAAAGACACACATACTTTGTCAATAATAGATAAATCAGGTAAATCGTCACCCATATAAGCTGCTTCAGCCGTGCTCAAATGATACTTTTCTAGCAAATCTGAAAATGCAGTAACCTTATTTTTTTGCCCTTGATAAACATCTTGAACACCCAACGCTGTTAAGCGATTGTGTACAATTTGCGAGCTTTTCCCAGTAATAACAGCTATTTTTATGCCCAACTTCTGCAACAACACCATACCTAAGCCATCTTTAACATCAAAACTTTTGGTCTCATTGCCATCATTACTTAAGATAATTTTACCATTGCTTAATACACCATCTACATCTAGAACAAGTAATTTCACGCTACGTATCTTTTGGTTTAAATGATCAGTTAACATCGTTAAGATTATTAATTACAAAATTTGTCGCAAAGTATAACAGCTTTTTGATTAGCTCAACAAACGCTTTTAGCTGTTTTGCATTACACCTCAAGACTAATTGTTATTTAACGACTAAATAATGACTGAAACCATCTAAACACTCTGCCATATGGTGGATAGAGCAACATAGACAAGTTTATTCTACCGCGCTCACAAATGGCTTTTTCATTAGAAAAAGTTTTAAACCCTTCGATACCATGATAACGCCCCATACCAGAGCCACCCACACCACCAAAAGGTAAGTCATGTTGAGCAATATGACTTAAAACGTCGTTAATACACATCCCACCACTTGCTACATGTGTGATAATATATTCTTGCAAAGCTTTATCATAACTAAATAAATAACTCGCTAATGGCTTATCACGATGGCTAATAGTATCCACAACCTCTTCAATAGCCGTGTAAGTAACGATGGGTAAGATAGGACCAAAAATCTCTTCTTGCATGAGATTTGAAATAAAACTAGGATTCACAACCAAAACAATGGGTAGTTTACGCACATCGTTTGCTCGACGACCATGATAATCTGAAAGGAACAAAATTTTCACTCCAGCTTCTTCTGCCTCGATTAGATATCCCTGCAATCGCTCATAGTGTTTTTGATTAATAATAGAGCTGTATTGTTGATTCTTATCCAACTCTGGATACATTTCGTTGAACGCTTTCTGCATCTTTACAATAAATTGATCAAGCATTTTTTCATGCACAAAAACGTAATCTGGTGCAATACAGGTTTGTCCTGCATTTAACCCTTTAGCAAAACAAATCATTTTTACTGCTTTCTCTAATGGAAAATCCTTATCGATAATAAGTGGTGATTTTCCTCCTAACTCTAAAGTGACAGGTGTCAAATTTGCTGATGCAGATTGCATCACTTTTTTACCTGTTTGGGTTGAGCCTGTAAAAAACAAATGATCAAATGCCAAACGACTAAAGGCTTGAGCCATATCTGCCTCTCCCGTTATCACTGCCACTTCGTCACTGTTAAAACAGGATTGGCAAATGAGTTTGATAACCTCGTTGGTGTGTGGGGTATATTCTGAAAGTTTAATACAAACTTTATTACCCGCAGCAATAGCATATATCAAAGGAGAGAAGGCTAACAAAATAGGGTAATTCCAAGGCACAATAATGCCCACTACTCCCAAAGGCTGATAATAAATATAATTTTTAGCAGGTTTAAAAATAATCGAAGTGCGACGTTTATGTTTTTTCATCCATTTTTTTAAGTTCGCAAGTACATATTTGATCGTACTGGTTGTTTGAAAAATCTCACTTAACCAAGTCTCTTCAAGACTCCTAAATCCAAAGTCTTTACTGACTGCTTCCATCAATTGCTGTTGATGAGATAAAATACGAGCATAAAGTCGCTTTAGCCTTTGCTTACGAAATGCCAACTCTGGATAGGGCTGTAATAAAAATGCTTGTTGTTGCAGTTTCAGTAACGTTTGAAGATTTTCTGATTGGTAAACACCTAGCATTTTTGATCAATCCATAGGAAAACTCAGGTAATACGCTAGTATATCCCACCTACGAATCATTTTATACCTTCCTCGCTTTGCATTTTGCGCGCTTTTGGCTTTTGATAAGTCTGTCATTAAAAATATAAAGTTATAAAATGTCTTTTACAGAACATTTATCTCTCAGCATATTAGCTGCAGTTTCCCAATTAACCAACTCATTATAGGTTTGTTGTTTATTTTTATGATTCATATAGCGTCTGCGTTGTAAGCAAATCACAACTATTCAAAGACTCAATAACTTTCAGTAACCCTTCCTTACTTTCATCTGTACAAAGCGTTTTCAGGATCCCATTTATTTTTTCACGCTCTAAATGAATAGATCGACCAATTAATAATTTATCAAAACCTGAGCTTTTCAATTCCTCTTTTGTGTAGAATAGTTCTTCATACATTTTTTCACCAGGTCGCAAACCTGTAAATTGGATATCAATGTCCACATATGGTTTTTTGCCCGATAGCTTGATCATTTGCTCAGCAAGTTCAACTATTTTCACAGGCTGCCCCATTTCCAACACGAAGGTTTCACCCCCTGTTCCAATAGCACAAGACAAAACAACCAATAAAGAAGCTTCAGGAATGGTCATAAAATAACGTTCAATATCCTTGTGCGTCACGGTAATCGGTCCCCCTTTTTTCAGCTGCTCTTTAAAGAGAGGGACAACGCTTCCAGCAGAGCCTAAAACATTGCCAAAACGTGTCACCATAAACTTAGTATGCTCATTTTTTTGTGCATTGACATATAACTCAGCAATTCGTTTTGTCGCTCCCATGACATTAGTAGGATTAACTGCCTTATCCGTTGAAACTAGAAGAAACCGTTCCACTTTGTGCTTAAGACTCAAATCAACCATATTTTTTGTTCCGATGATATTGTTTTGAATCGCTATTTTCGGTTGATCTTCCAATAATGGTACATGCTTATAGGCTGCTGCATGAAAAATAATATCAATTTTATTTGATTGAAATAGGTGAGATAGACCGCACTGATCCATAACACTAGTTAAACTAAATTTAAGCTTTGTCTGGCGGGAAATTAAGCTTAGCTCCCTCTCAATCAAATAGAGATTGTATTCGCTATGATCTAAAATAATCAATACTTTTGGAGGAGAGTTTGTTAACAGCTGCCGACAGATTTCTGAACCAATAGATCCTGCACCTCCCGTTACTAATACTGTTTTTTCTAAATAGGCTTTTGCTAATTTTTCATAATTAATAATAACTTGATCACGCCCCAAAAGATCCTCAATCTTAATTTCTTTAAGATCCGTAAATTTTGCACCATGCGTTAACTCCATTAAGGAAGGTAGTATTTTGATGGGCAAACCAAGCTTTGCTACTTTCTGGTATATCTCTTGCAGTTTAATTTTATCCAGTGAAGGAATAGCAATTAAAACTTCATCGGCTGGATACTTATACAAAAAATTTTCCTTAGCTAGAAAATCAATTGGACCGACAATCATATTATTTCGAAGCAACTTGCCATGCAATGCCTTGTTATCATCAAATATCCCTAAAATATTATATGGTCTGTTGAGTGCATCGTTTTCACGTAAAAATAAGCTTGCACCATCACCACCCCCAATGATAATCATTTTTTTTGCATTTCTTTTTCTTAAGCCCAGCAAGTATTGCCTATAAAAAAATCGTCCAGCAAGTGTAATGAGCAATGTCAAAGCAGGGTAGAAAACAGCCTCAGAACGCGCCACATAAGCCATTCTATTGGCAATAAACTCCAGCCCCAAAAGAATGATTGAGCCAAAAAGTACTGAATAAATATTTCTTTTCAAATCCTCTGCAGATACTGTTTTCCACAATGAGGCATAAGTGCGAAAGATTTTTGTTGATATAGTAAAAGCAATGGCAACGAACAAAAATTGCCTTACGCTAAAGCCACTTACTTTTCCCCAAATAAGCGCATGCACAATAGTCCACGCAAATAAGGCAGAGCCTACATCATAGGCAAATACAATCCACGCACTTTTGTTTTTTATTAGGCTTGTTTTCATGATTTGTTCCTTTGAGACCTCATTCTTAATCAAGCAATTCAGGGTGTTATCTTAATATTGGCTTTGACAAAATCTTCAGCTATTTCAAAGCATGAGTTGCCAAAGTGGGTGCGTTACTGATCACTCACACTAATACTTTGGGCAAATAGTTTACTAAACCTGATTAATTGATGAATGGTGAATATCACTTAATTGCATCCCCACTACCTTTACCAATCGCTGTTAATAAGATATATCGGAAATAGTTTTTTATTGACATGCTTTTAATCATCTGCGCATCAACCTCTGCTAATTTCTCAGGGTTAGACATATCAATATTATTAATCTGCGCCAAACCTGTCACACCAGGCAAAACCTCATATACACCATGACGCACACGCTCACTGATAAGCTCTTTTTGGTTAAATAAGTTTGGTCTTGGACCCACCAAACTCATTTCTCCTTTAATGACATTAATCAACTGCGGCAATTCGTCAATTTTCGATTTTCGTAAAAATTTACCAAATTGTGTAACTGAGCTTGCCGCAGCTAAGTGAGTTGCCACAGACTGCGTCCCAACTTTCATTGTTCTAAACTTAATAAGCGTAAATGGTTTTTGTTTTTTACCGACTCTTTCTTGCAAAAAAATTGGAGAACCATTGCTGTAAAAACAATTAATCAGCATAACTAGAAAAATAATTGGTAGAGTGATTAGTAGTACGGGAACCGATAGGCATAAGTCAAGAAACCTATATTTTAACATTACTGTATTTTTCCTTAGCAAACCCTGACAGCGTTTGCTCCATTGTTGTCTTAGGCTGCCATTCTAACAAGTTTACAGCTTTAGAACAATCAATCTCAAAGTCCCCAAATAATTGCTCAATTTGTCTTTTTCTAGCTAAAACAACTCCCAATGATTTAAAACAAGTTATAGGAATCGGTAGCTGCAACAGCTTCTTATCAAAAGCTTGAGCAATGCGATTAGTAAGGGTTTTTGTTGAAATTACCTCGTTGTCCGAGATAAGAAAAGTTTCCCCACTTGCCTTTTTATGGGCAATACACACTATTATAAAATCAACCAAATTATAGACGGAAATAAAACTACGCGAATTTTTCGCTAAACCAAATGGCAAAACAGATAGCCTTCTAACGAGTTTGATTAGAGCTGCAAAATTGGCTTTAACATTTGGACCATAAACGACAGGGGGTCTAACAATCACTATCTCCATTTCACTATTCGCCGCAACTCCCTTTAAACCTAATTCCGCCTCATACTTTGATCTAGCATAATCATTAACAGGATGAACCTCATCATCCTCGCTAAATGGTCGTCCACTCGTATGCCCACCATTGACTAAAGCTGTACTTATAAATAAAAATCGCTTAACTCCTGCATTTGCCGCTTCTTTTGCTAACTTCAAAGTTCCGTGACAATTTACTTCATCATATGCTTTTGCATCATATTCACTACTATGCGCCAATCCAGCAAGATGAACCACTGCTTCAATACCTTCAAAAGCACCTTGCCAATTGGTATTACTATTTAAATCATCAATCTCGAACACGTCTTTAAAACCATGTTTTTTGCATTTTCTCACTACACATCGAGTTTCAAATTGTGTAGTTTTAACAAACTCACTGCCAACAAAGCCTGTGGCACCAGTTATTAATATTTTCATAAATTCCCTTAAAATAATTTCACATTCAGCCAGTATGGGACAATGAAGCCGATTTAATTGCATCTAAACTCTTTTCTGCTGCAGACTCTACAGAAAAAACTGATAACTCCATACAAATTAAGATGAATACAAACGCTTCCAATATAAACGTAATAACCGATGATTTATTCATAGCAATACTGACTGAAACCTTTTCTATGGCGTAAGAGTATATACCAAGAGCACTTTACTTGCCCATCGTTTAATGAATAAAATCAAAGCGTTGCAAACAAAACGCATGAATTCCATCGTAAATATTCAGCAAGCTTGCACACGATTGGTAAATAGCATTTAAGCTTTCAACCATATCCACTACATTAAAACCGTACTCATCCACAACACTGTTTCTAATTTTTCTTAAGCACAACCAGCCATTTGCATCCAATAACCCTAAAGCCTCCAGTCGGTTAAGTATATCAATAAATGATTTGCGTTTGATGTCCTCTGCCAGTAGCATGAGCACAGTTGGGAAAAGCTTTTCTCCCATCACATCTTGCAATTTAGAAAATCGAAATAAGAACTGATCAATATGCTCATTGATAAGCATAATACCATCTGACAATATGTGCTGGTATATCTTTTTATCTTTGCACAGCTTCATATCAACAATATCGACAGAGAAAGGTAAAGCACTATTTTCAAACTGTTCAGATAAACTGATTACATCACCTTTATATTCAATGGTCAAATTAATATCTGAAGTTTGAATATAATCCCCCTCTAGCTCTCGAGCCAAATAAAATCACTTGGCTAAGACATTCTCTATTTTTATTGAGAACACTCATAAGCTCAATAAATTGCCGTGGTGATAAACCAAAGGGATTTGTATTTTTCATTCAATTTTTACTCATTGAAGTTTCAACTGTAATTGAAGATTCCTTTTTAAATTCTCAGCTGAAACAGTCTTCCGTAGGGATGCGTAGGTTCTAAATATTTTCGTTGATACGGTAAAAGCAATCGCCACAAAGATAAACTGGCTAAAACTAAAATCACTTATCCTACTCCAGATAAGCGCGTGCACGATAGCCCAGGCAAGTAAGGCAGAACAAACATCATAGGCAAATACAATCCAAGCACTTTTGTTTTTTATTAGGCTTTTTTTCATGTTGATTCCTTACTCATAATGCTCAGCCAGCAAATCAATGACATTTCGTTCTTCAGGATCAAAACTTATCCCAACCAAATAGATTGGCTTCTGAGAGCTCCTATACTTCAGCGCATAATTTTTTTCCTTAATTTGCTGAACTGCTGCCTTCACATCACCATGTTTTTTTAACTTAAACTCAATAATCAACACTTTATCTGACATAATGAGTGTCAAATCAATTTTCCCCTGATTCGTGACGTCTTCAGCAATTAAATCATAACCAAGCGCGACCATAAAACTATAAACAATACTGGCATAAAAGCCCTCATATTGATCAATATTATTCTTACGATACCAATCATTTGGAATTGCCGCAAAGTGACTGCACAGAATATCTCCCAGCCGTTTGAAATCATTTTCCTCAAGCGCATTGATCATATAACCAATTACTCGACTTTTTCTACTATCGTTGGAAGCTATCGCCGCTAAACTGTTATTTAGACTATATTTAACTTCGTAGTTTGGATAGCCTAATCTATAGGCAATCACATTACCACGAATAAACGCTTCTTTAATTGTCAAATACCCAGTTTGAAACAGCAAAGTTTCAATTGGCATATTATCAACATCAAACGTTCTTAACAGATCCTCACCAACAACAATTCCTTCTAAGTCTGGGATAAAATAGCGGTTTTTCTCTACCATTCTCACTAGAAAAGTTGGTGTAGCCGTTTCAAACCAATAGCTCTGATAACGAAAACCCGAGTCAATAAATAATAAAATGTCAAATGGATTATAAACTTTTTGGCGCTCACTACCCGTAAAATTATAACCGTTATACCAGCGCTTCAACATCGTATAGTCAACATTACCCTGTTGTAAATATACCCCAAAAGCGTTCTCCATTTCTGCTTGATTATAGCCACAAATATCGGCATATCGCTCATCTAAAGTAACGTCTTGTAAATGATTCAAATCACTAAACAAACTCACCTTGCTAAACTTAGATACTCCAGTCAATATCGTGAATTTAATATAGTTATCACTTTGCTTGATGTAAGTATAAAGTCCTCGCAGAATCTCACGCATTTCAGTCGCTAAGGCACTATTGGACACATTATCCAGAATCGGCTTGTCGTATTCATCCACCAAAATCACGACTTCCTGTCCATGCTTTTCGTACAAGACTCTGATCAGCTCACCAAATTTAACACCATAATCCGTTTGCTGTAACACAACGCCATATTTATTGGCGTGCTGATCCAACATACTATGCACCTCGGTAAAAAAACGCTCTTTGCTGTGATAACTAGAGCTTGTACCGAAATTAAGATGTATTACAGGGTATATGCTTTGCCAGTCCCAATTGTCTTCAAGATATAAGCCTTTAAATAATTTTTTGTTTCCCTCAAATGCCTGCTTGATTGTATCGATTAATAACGACTTGCCAAATCGGCGTGGACGCGACAGAAAATAGCGGCACCCTCCTGTGTTCACCAAATTAAAAACATGCTGTGTCTTATCAATATAAACATAATCTTCGCTTCTTATTTTTTCAAAACTCGAAATACCAATCGGTAGCCTTTTCATGTGTTAGCCTCGTTTTTTATCGTTGCAGCAATTTTAATTTCTAATTCAAAATTCAACACTTAAGCCAATATAATGTTCAGCCTTTCTAATACCATCTTAATCGGTAAAACTTCAATGCCATCCTCATAATACTCTCGATCCCCGCCATAAATCATATAAGCATGCACCATCGGATAATCGCTTCTAAAGAGCTTTAAACCCTTAAAGTCCTTATCCTGCAACTTTTGCTTACGTTTAATTTCAAAGGCATATAAGCCTTTGTTTCCATAGAGTATAAAGTCTCTGATGCGACACCTTCTATTTCGCTTGCACTATCTAGAGGTCCTTACTTTGGGGTAGAGATTTAGTTTAAACATAAGCTTCGACTGATTCACACGAATTTTGCATGTAAACTAACACCACTAACGATCTGTGTCAATTGGGCGGTTACATCACCTTTATATTCAATGACCAAATTAATATCTGAAGTTTGGATATAATCCCCTCTAGCTCTCGAGCCAAATAAAATCACTTGGCTAAGACATTCTCTATTTTTATTGAGAACACTCATAAGCTCAATAAATTGCCGTGGTGATAAACCAAATACGTTTGTTGTTTTCATCTAACCACGAACCTTATTTAAAAATCATACTTTTGCAACATACAAATCAGTCATATTGCGCTGTTTCTCATCAAAACTCATCACCCATACTTAAGCAGTTCATCAATATTGCTAAGTGATAATAGCTTATATTCAACATCATATCCCTCATAATAACTCACTAGCTTATGTGACTTTAATATCAACTTTTCCAAATTTAATTTTTGCTTATTTAGTTTTACTTCATAAATGGTAAGCTTCTTATCGATATCATCTAACGCTACGATATCAATTTCATTGAGATTTCCGCGCTCCCAATACGAACCTATTTTAGTGTAGGTTTGCTTGGCTTTAAGAATTTCTATAAACAATTTCTCCAAAATTTTTCCTTTAAATATTGCGATATCACGATGAATAATGTCCTTTAATCTCAGAAAATTCTCCGCCTCTATAAGCGACTGATATTTAAATATAAACCTAAACCAAAAAGCTAGAAATATGTCAACTATCTCGTATTTTTGAACTTTCGAATTAGGCTTGGCAGTGATTGGTTTAACTGACTTAATGATTGAATAATCGTACTCTAAACGATACAAGTGCCCCGAGATATTACTTTGCAAAATGGATTCTATTTCAGCTCGAGAGGTCTTTGAATCGGCGATTAAACTCAAAATCGAAAAATAGACACCATAGTCCTTGCCAAACTCCTCTATGAGTCTATTTTTACCTTCATCCAAAAAAATTGAGTTAGGCTCAACAACGGTATTTACCATTGATTCCAAATCAAAACTGTCATGCAAACTAAATAGCTCAATATATTTCGCGACCCCCCCAGTCAACGAGTAAAAATCAAGCATGTTATCAACATTGTAGCTATGATGATCTTGTAAAATTTGTTTTAAAACATCTGGTTTAAAAGGCTTAAGCTCTATTTTAAAGTCGCAACGCCCAAATAGTGGCTCATTGATATCTTCATATATTTTTTTCATTAAATGATAAATTGATCCGCAAGTTATCAAATGCACTCTTGAGGTGTTTTTATTTATATCCCATAACTTTTGCACACTCGAATATATAGAAGGATTAATTTTTAGAAACTCTTGAAATTCATCAATAATTATTGTGAAAGATAGCTTCTTGCCTAACTCTAGCAAATATCCAAGCACATCTTCAAACCTAGACAACTCACCAAACAGTTTCACGTCAAGCTTATTGGTAATTTCATAGCAAAAATCTTCGCATAACAATGACTCAGCCTTTTTAGCAACAAAAAAATACAGCACTTTATCATCGGTATAATCTTGAAGTGCCAAAGTTGTTTTGCCTATTCGCCTTCGACCAATAAGCATAGTCATTACTGACTTTTGTGCTTTTAACTTATCAGCTTTTGCCAGAAGTGATAACTCATCTTCTCGGTTATAGAACTTCATTATAATAACCCTGGTTGTGATAACTTTGGTTATTATAATACATATGACATTTTATTCCATAACCTTTTTCCAATCAAAAAGGCGGCACAGCAATAATGCAGAGGTTTCCTTTTATGAATCAACTTTACTGATTTTTTTATACAGAGAATAAATTTGTTGATTAATAACATAATCTGAAAATTGTTCCTCTACCATTTTTCTTCCATTAGCACCATATTCTGCTCTTTTTCTAGGATTATTTGCTAACTCAATGATAGCATCTGCCAAGGATCGATGACCTTTAACTGGAATTAAAATACCATTGACACCATTTTTGCAAATCTCTCGACAACCTGGAACATCTGTCGCAATGATTGCTCTACCGCATGCAGCCGCTTCTAAAAGAGATTTAGGTAAGCCTTCGCCATAAGATGGCAACACTGCAATATGAGAATTTTGATAAATCTTGACAATATTCCTTTGATACCCTAGCCATTTTATCACACCTGAATCATGCCAGGTTTGAAGTTCTTTTGTAGTTAAAGAATTAGGATTAGCCTCATGAATATCACCAACCAATTGAACGGTGATATTTTCATACCCTTGATCTTTTATCATTTTTGCCGCCTGATAAAGCTCAACCACACCTTTATCTTTAAGCATGCGTGCAACAAAGGTAACTATAACCCTTTCACCTTCTGGTTCTGCTTTAACTTGATACTTGTTGATATCAACACCTGAACCCTTAATTAAATGCAATCGCTTTTTACTAATTATCTTATTGATTAAATAGGCATAATCATCTTCATTTTGGCAGATCAAACTTACTTTGTTGCTTAAACATAAGAGCCTTAACAGACCAATAACCCCTGACTTTATCAATTTAACAGACTTTTTAGATGACAGACTCAAATATCCAAGTCCTGTAATCATCCCTATAAAATTTTTTGCCTTTGATAGTTTAAATGCAATTAGTGCAATGAAAACCATTCGCATAGAAACAGCATGAATATAATCCGCACTAAATTGATTAAAAATCTTTCTTAATCTAAATAGTACTTTTAAATCAGATTTGGAATCTATTCCCTTTGAGCGAATTGCTAAATCAAAAACCTTAATGTTATAGTTTTCAATTTCATTTTTCTTACCTTGGTTACTTACGCAAGTTGCAATAGCAATTTCATAACCTTGACTTTGCAAAAAAAGTGCCGTAGCTAGCCTGTGTGATAAAAAATAGAAATCATCTGATACAACAAAGATAACCTTTTTCAATTTAGTCACCCCATTTATCAAGCCATGCTTGAAACATTAAGATGTTCCACAATGCCGCTTGCCAATTATTCTTATTGTGTAAATGCTGCTGCCAATAGCGCTGCACAACACTTGGCTCTAAGTAACCTTGCTGTGTTAGTAGCTTAAGATTAAGCAGTGATTCTGCCCAATCTTTTAAATCACCTTTTAACCATTTTGCCAATGGCACACCAAACCCCATTTTAGGGCGATCGATTAATTCTTGAGGCACATATTGATACAACACATCCCTTAATACACATTTACCAATTCCATTTTTGATCTTATATTCCAATGGTAAACTCCATGCAAACTCAAAAATTCGATGGTCTAAGAAAGGGACTCTTGTCTCCAAGGAAACTGCCATTGCCGCACGATCAACTTTTGTTAGAATATCATCCATCATATAGGTCTGCGAGTCAGTATACATCATCCACTCCTGAAAGCTCATTTCCCTAGCACCAATCAATCTATCATGATCCAAAGTTGCTAACTCATTCCCTCCAAGGACAAAATCAGTTTGATATATTTGTGAGCAAATTTGCTGATATAGACTCTCTCCCGATCTGCCACTATTTTTAACAATCTGCTTTAATTTCATCAATTTATCACTGAAATGCACATATTTTGACGGTGCTTTTCCTAGAGCCTTTAACAGGCTATTGGGTATATTGCTAATACCAAAACGAATGAGTTCTTTATCTAGAATGCGCCGCTTAAGATTCTGCGCTAAAAAGTAGCGATTGTACCCTCCAAACAACTCATCCCCTGCATCGCCTGAAAGGCTGACGGTAACTTTTGATTTTGCAATTTTACTCACCAAATAGGTCGGGATTTGTGATGAATCTGCAAATGGCTCATCATACATCAATGAAAGTTTTGGAATAACGTCAAGCGCTTCCTTCTCTGAGACGTACATATCCGTATGATTGGTGCCAAGGTATCTTGCAACCTCACGCGCATACTCTGCCTCATTAAATTTGTCCTCGTGAAAACCAATGCTAAATGTATTAATCTTCTGAGTGGACATTGACTGCATCAACGCCACAATAGTTGTTGAATCAACACCTCCAGATAAAAACGCGCCTAGTGGGACATCAGACGCCATTTGTAACTTCAAAGTTGATTGCAGTTTTTGCTCTAATGTTTGCGCTGCCTCTTGATAAGATCCTGCAAATTTCACCTGCGACAAAGCATCTTTTGCTTGCCAATAGCTATGAATTTTAGTTTCACCATGCTCTGAAACTACCAAATAACATCCAGGCTCCATCTTATAGATGTTTTTATAAATCGAATACGGTGTAGGCACATAGCCATAACGCATGTAAGTTGCCAAAACATTACGATCCACATCAAAATTCCACGCTAAAGATTTCAGTGGCTTTAACGCTTTCAACTCAGAAGCAAATGCAAAGATATTTTTTTGTTGTCCATAATATAGGGGCTTCTCTCCAAACCTGTCTCTTGCCAAATACATTTTACTTGCTTCTCTATCAAAAGCACAAAAAGCAAACATTCCAATACATTTTTGCAGAGCTTGCTCAATTCCCCAATGCTCAATTGCATTAATTAAAACCTCAGTATCACTATCACTTTTAAAAACAAGTGAATACTCTTGAGCTAACTGCCTTCTTAACGCTTGGTAGTTATAAATTTCACCATTAAAAACTATAACCCACCTACCAGTATGTGAAAGCATGGGTTGATGACCCGCCGTCGACAAATCGTGAATAGATAAACGCACATGCCCCAAACCAATACCTTCATGACACCAAACTCCATGGCTATCAGGACCACGGTGATGCAAGGACGTGATCATATCATTTATAAGCCGCTCATTAACTGACTGTTGATTAAATTTAATAACGCCTGCTATTCCGCACATAGTTTGTTTTCTCACATATTATTGAGTTAGCCGCTTATACAACGCTTCATATTGTTGTGCAATTGATTTTATCGAATATTTCTCCTGAACATATAAAACCATGGCATCAATATCTAATTTTTTGTTTTCTATGGCAGCCAAGCAACTCTTATACAAAGCATTATAATCGCCACTTTCTGAAACATAGCCAAACTCTCCTATAATCTCACGACAATCACCCACATTAGTCACAACGGGAGTGACACCACAAAACATCGCCTCACCAACTACATTAGGAAAACCTTCTTCTAGTGAAGTCGATAAATAAATATCTAAACAAGGAAGATAATCAGCACTATTAATCTGACCTAGCAAAGTAATGTGACTAGACAAGCCATATTTATCGATTAAAGCCAACAACTCAGGATTGTTTTCATCGCAATTTTTACCTGCCAAAACAAAACACCAAGTTTGTGCACTTTCTTTAACTAGCCTACTAGCCACAATTAAAAATCCTTTGTGATTTTTTACAGGATGATATCTGGCGAACATGCCTACTATCTTAGTCTTATCATCTAACTGATATTTTTGACGGAAATCACGCTCCCTACTTGGGTCAGGATAAAAAACATCCGCATCAAAGCCATTGCCAATATAATAGTCTTTACTTTTATCAAACCCTACTGCATGGTGCTGTTGTTGAGAAAGCTTTGAGTTATTGATCACCACGTCTGCATATTTACTCAACTTGCCGTTCAAACGAATCATGAATTGGGTTGATTTTTTATTGTTTTTAATGTCAATTAGACTTTGCCTAACGTTATGAACTAGCTTATGAGGTTTAACAAATGGCTTCATTAAAGTCGCAAATACATTGGCGTGGAACATCCATGACTGCACAACATCGGGTGAATACTGTTTCACAAGTTTTTTATACTTAAAAGTTGCAGTGACTGATTGCAAATTCTTCCCCATATACAGGCAATGCACCGTTACCCCCATTACTCTCAATCTATCTGCAAAAACACCTTCACCAGTCATTGAGATTACTATATTCTCAAACTGCCTTCTATCCATATTTGCTATCAGCTTATATAACATGGTTTCTGCTCCGCCTTGACCAAGACCTGTTACAATATGTATGGTCTTCACTTTATTCATCTTCCATTACACCCTTATCCTGAGAATTTTTTTGCTCAACAAAATGTTTTGAAAGCGAGACATATAGCACAGAGTAAATAAACCAAAAAAATGGTGATGAGTTTGGATAGTTTAGCATTACTCCAAACAATAAGAACAAGCAAAAATCAAAAAAATCCATTCTCCTATAGGCTGAAGACAGCATTGGAACAATGATAATTACAGACAAAAAAATGCCAAAATTGTAAATCATACTTGTTAGAAATATTGCTGGAGGAACAATAGATTTCAAATCAGCAAATATACCGTAACCAAAGAAAAATACATTTAGATGCGAATAAAAGAAGCTAACAAAATTTAATCTAGAAGCTGCTGAAGGATCACTTTGAAAATTAATCACCCTATCAAATTGTTGATTAAATAAATTGTATAAGTCATTATTATATAGTTCAATTAATATTGATAGGAGAGCTATTACAAAAAATTTCTTCTGCTTATTTAGACTAAAAAAATACATAGTCAACGGAATAATTACCAGCACGATCCCACTTGCGCTAAAAGTTAGAAAAACTGAACAACCACTCAATATAAAAAGCCACATAGGCATGGCTTTGTGACGGATAATAATAATCATTAAAGCATTAGTAATAAAGGCATAAACAGCTGGTTCGGCAAATATTCCACTTACTCGTTGAAAATGATGGCCATAAATATTCTGAGTATAACCCAAAAGCCTTTGAGACTCACCAGTAACAGGTTTCATATAATCTATATGGGAATCAAATATAAAATAACTAAAAAATTGAATATATAAAAATATCAAACTAACTATCAAAGTGATTTTCAAAGCCAAAAGTAGTTGTTTCTGGAAATCAGCAAATTTTATGGTAGAGTTTTTAAGTATAGTATAAAAAATCAACCCTAGAAGCACACCTAAAAAAGTATTAAATGTAATACTAATATTCCTCGTTTCAATGTATATAAAGGTAAATATTATGGAGATAATTGAGACAGTGAAGTACACGACAACAAAATACCAGTCTCTGTAAGATATTCCGACTTTGAAAACATAACAATAAAAAAATGCAAGGGTGTATCCCATTAGGCTAAACAATGGAACATTATACTTCCCAAAAAGAAATGAGTTTCCCAAAAACAATAAACACATTACTGAAATATAAAAATATTTCAAAGATTTCATGATTTTACATTCCGATACAGTCTGATAACATCTTGGATATAAAAACAAGCTCCAACAGGGGATAGCAAATAAATCATAAGCTTTATGTGTAGTGGTATTTTCACTCTTAAGTTCTGCTTTATTCTAAAAATATGAAGCCAGAACCTTGATATATTCACCAAAGTTTTCATTTTTTTGATTAATGACACCCTCTTAATATTAGAAAAAAAATATAACCGAACCGTCAGAGTTATAGGACTATAACGCTTCATCTTTCTTTCCCTTATAACTTGCAAAAAGACCGAGAGGATATGTCAAGCACAAAAATATTTTAATTTTTAGACTTCTTGTTTTTGGTAAGGAGTATAAACCAGCATTTAAGCGGTTCTTAACTATGCTTGCTGAGCACCGTGCTGTATATACAATGTTATAAAATAAAAACTTCTCATAACACTCTAAACTTAACAACCTCATATCTGCTTGATTTTTAGGGTAACTAAGCCTTTGCGATTTGGTATTTGAGTAAGAAGTAGGTAACTCTGTATCATACACTCTAAAAACCTTGTTAACATATACATATTTTCCATAAGTAGAAATGTGTGACCAAACAAAGCCATTCATATAACCAGGTTTCATTTTTGAGAACCATTTTATTAATTCTTCAGTTTTAGTAAATTGAAAAAGCTCAGCTGTATTTCTTTGCTTGAACCTTATTTCAGCCTCAGTAGCTACTTGCTCATCATTCTTAAACTTTTTGCCTATGAGCTTATTACTCCTATCAATGCAGCGTCCACAAATACCCACAATATTTTCATTACTCACATGATACTTTTTCAATAATGCTTCAACAATCTGCAAACAATCCTCTGCCAATTCATCATCATGATCTAAGATACATGCATATTTCCCCGAAGCCATTTTAGCTCCCATATAAACTGACTTAGAAGCAAAGTAATTTTCATTCAAAAAATGAAATTTAACTTTAAATGGTGCTTCTTTAGCAATTTTTTTAATAAGTTTACTAGTTTTCTCTTGATCGTTTGAGCAATCATCAACAAGAATCCACTCAAAAGCACCTTCATAATTTTGCCTACACAAACTTTGAAACGTCCGGTAAAGGGTTTTACTAGAGTTATAGCACGGGGTAATAATTGTAAATAACATAATTAAACACCTTTTTATGAATCCAACTTGGGAGTCTTGAGCTTAATAGCCTGTGGAAAATGTTTTGGTAAAAGCCAAAATGTTGCTAAATTAAATGAGCAAGCTGCCAATTTCAAGTATCCAATGGCAAGCTTATACCTTCTATTTTTAAAATGCCTAACAAGATTAAAACAGGCATTAATAAAAATAGGCTTTTTATATTTTTTATCTAATTTCAAGTATTTACCAAGATATAGTAGATTACATAGCATTAAGTCTTGTCCATTAGTGGTGGTTATAGCACTATGTGCATTAACTCTATACTCGGCTAGAACGTCCTTTAGAATTTTACCTTTCCCCGAACTTAGAAATTCCAATGTATAGTAATAGTCAATAAGAGGAAACTCTTTAATTTCTTTAGTAATCCTGAATTTCCTTCTATACATAATTGAACTATGAGCAGCTACTGAACCAAACTTCAAGGCATCATCTAATGTAATTATACTATCAGGAAAAATATCACTATATTTAAAAGACTCACCACTAAGAAAGCCTCCAAAATCATTAAAAAGATTCATTCTGCACCAAACTACACTGTAATCAAGATTGTTATCTAAAAAACACACTTGTTTAGCTAGCTTATCTGCTAACCAACGATCATCTCCATCACAATGACAGACGTACTCCCCGGTAGCTAAATTATGTGCTTTAACAAAAGTTTGATATACACCTAAGTTTTCTTTGTTATATACAGGTCTTATTACATCGTATTTATTTGCAAACTCATTAATTATACTCCTTGTCCCATCAGTCGACCCGTCATCTACTACAATAATTTCATAATCGACAGTCGTTTCCTGATTAACGATACTATCTAAGCACTCTCTAATATAATTCTCTTGATTATATGCTACTACGCATACCGATACTTTCTTCATAATCTAACCAATTTTTTTTAACTTTAAAAGCAGTTGTGTAAATAGCGCTAGTAATACTAAAACAGCAAAACCTACTACAATCATTTGAATAAAAGACATAACTCTTCCTAAAGAAAAACTAATATGAAGTTCATTAATTATAAAAATTAATATAAAAGACAAAATGAAAACTAATAACACATTTTTAAACCATCTATAACTAATACCTCTTGCATATATATGGTGAACAATTGGTGTCCAAACAATCAAAATACTGAGATTCAAAACAAACCAAGTTATTGCTGTGAAATAAACCCCATACGAATACGCAACATATATTATCAGAGGGACTTTCATAATAGCTGCAATAGTATTGTACCAAACATGTAACTTTAACGAGCCATGCGCAAATTGTAAATAATATTGAAAAGCAGAGATAGACAATATGCCACTGGCTAAAACGTACCAGAATAAAGCCTTCTCTCCCCAATGTGCCGCTTCTAGACTTCCACTCCAAGCATATAACAAAGGCATAGCAAAAATCGCAATACAACCCGCTACAGAAAACATAATAACACACATGTAAATTACAGATTTACAATATAAATCTAACATTTTTTCGTTTTCACCTTTCATTAATAAATATGTCATTCTAGGTAGGATTGCTTGCGTAATCGGTGAAGCTATTTGTAATACCCCAGTTGCAATAAGAACAATAAGCGCATAATAGCCATACTGTGATAAAGGTAAAATATGTGAAAATACTAATTTATCGCTTTGAGTTACTAGCGTCCAAACAATAGATGAGTAAGATAAACCTAACGCAAACGGCATAATACTCTTTAATTGAGTCATTGAAATATAAAAACCAACTATTTTACTGCTTGGTAATTTAGCGTAGAAAAAAAATAACATAAGAAATAAGTTTATAAGTATAATGATTGTTTGGTACTCAAAAAAAGCATTTACTTTGTTACTCACAAAATGCAAAAATAACCAACCACCAATATATTGTAAAGAAATGCATATCATGTTAATCACATTATAAATGACCTGTTTTTCAAGTCCCACCAAGCCACTACCATAAAAATCTGTCATCCAACGCGCAGCGAACATAACTCCCATTAAAGTAACACAATCAGCAACAGTTGAGGTATGCATTTCTTGTACATTTAACCAACTTGAAGCTATCCAGTCTGAAGTCATATATACACAAGTAAAAACAACCATCGCTATTGCTATAAAAACAACCTCTAAACTTCTTACTAATTGTCTTAAAGAAAAATAATCTCTTGTACCCCCCCTAACACTGGCAATTTGTCTAGAAAGCGCAGGAGTCAGTCCCATATCAAGCAATCTAAGCCAAGCCTGGAACACTGAAAAAAAACCTACCAGACCAAAAGCTGATGCACCTAAATATTGCAAGTAAAAAGGGAATATAACAATTCCAATTAGAGAAATATAAATTTGCCCAATATAATTTGCAATCGTATTTTTCTTCAAAGACATTAATTAAGACTCTTCCTGAAGATTAACCGAAATATATATACGTCTTCCCTGTTTATTAATAAAATAGGCATTCTTATATGGAGAGTGACTCATAGCTCGTAAATAATCAATCGCTTCCCTCATTATTACTTTCTTTTCCATGTTAATAGCACATAGATTCTTAAAATCTTCAATCGAGTTATAATTACCTTCTCCTTTTGGCATCTCAGTCGTATATACTCCATTAATTATATTATCTATATTTTCCTCCAATAATTGCATCTCCACTGCAATTACTTTGTTATATAGTGACACAGAAGTATCATCTTCCATTTGAACAACCTCCCTTTGCGCAATAATAGCACCGTGGTCTATCTCATCGTCCATTACATGAATGGTTGCTCCAATTGGTTGTTTATTTACGATCGAAAAAACCTGAGGGAACCAACCTCTATTGTATGGGTTAAGCCCAGGGTGAATATTAATACACAATTTATTATTTACTAATTTCTCAGGAAAAATTTGCTTTGAATGACAAGAAATCCCTAAGTCATACCTAGATAATAGTTTGTCAATCACATGACCTTCCTTTAAATTAAGGATGGCTATATTACCTTCTTCTTCAAACAGCTTGCTACTGTTAGGGCTATGGTAATAATCTACTTCAATTTTTCTTCTGGTATTCAAAATTTTTCGAATAGCTTTAAACAAAACTAAATTATCCGATAGCACAAATATTTTGCTAGCCATACAGCACCTCAATAATATTGCGTTGAATTTCACTCTCCAACTCAGCATAGATTGGCAAACACAAAATCCTTCTAGATAAAGACTCTGATATAGGACATTCATTTTGAGAGACTTTATCAAGAAAGTTTAATTTATTCAAAGACGGGTAAAAATATCTTCTAGGGAAGATATTTATTTGATTAAGTTTATTCACGCTTTTTAACAGATCATCTTCAGCTTGAAACACAACTGGAAAGTAATGGTAATTTAAAGATGCTTCTACACTAAACACTTGCAACTGATAGTGTGACTGCAAATTATCATAATAAAACTGCCATAAATTTTTCCTGCAAGTCAAAATAGAATCAATGTCCTCTAGCACAGCAAGTCCCATAGCCGCTTGAAATTCATTCATCTTAAAGTTACCACCCAAGCACTCTATATTGACGCCATCTAAGCCAAAGTTAATCATACGTTTTGCTTTCTGATATAAATCATTATCCTTTATAATCAAAGCACCACCTTCAATTGTGTGAAATAGCTTAGTTGCATGAAAGCTTAAAGTAGAAATATCGCCATATTCTAAAATACTTTTTCCTTTGTACATAACCCCAAAAGCATGGGCAGCATCATATATAACCTTTAAGTTATGTTCATCAGCTATTTTTTGAATTAACTCAACCTCACAGGGATTGCCAAAAACATGGACAGGAAGTATCGCCGCAGTTTTGCTCGTTATTTTTTTTCTGATCAAACCAGGATCAATGTTAAAGCTATTTGCCTTTATATCACTGAATATAGGATTAATACCATCCCACATAAGGCTACTTGATGTTGCCACAAAAGAAAATGGTGTTGTAATAACATCACCACTTATACCTAGAAGTTTGTAAGCTAAATTTAATGCTACGGTTCCATTAGTAACTAAAAGCAGGTTCTTAACACCTAGATACTGCTCAAGAGCACGCTCAAGTTTTTGAGCCAAAGGACCATTGTTTGTCAACCATTCATTTTGATAAATTTGATCAATATAGCTTTTATACTTATCGATATTTGGCAAATAAGGTTTGGTAACATTAATTCGCATCTAAATAAAACTCAATCGTCTGTTTAAACATCTTCTCAAAATCCTGTGAGGGCTTCCAGCCTAATTCATTTTGAATCTTGCTATTATCAATTGCATAACGCCAGTCATGACCTTGACGATCTTTAACAAAACTAATCAGCTTTTCATGTGGTGTATTGTGTGGCTTATATTCATCCATTAACTTACAAATCGTTTTGACCAAGGTTAAATTATCAACCTCATTTTTACCACCAATATTATAAACCTCGCCTACTTTGCCTTTTTCAAGGATGCAATCAATTGCATCACAATGATCTTCAACATAGAGCCAATCACGAATATTGCTACCATCACCATAAACAGGAATGGCTTTTTGCTCAATACAGCTATTAATGACAACTGGAATCAACTTCTCAGGGTGCTGATAAGGACCATAGTTGTTAGAACAATTTGATATCGTAACAGGTAGCTTATAGGTATGGTAATAGCAACGCACAATATGGTCAGAGCCCGCCTTAGATGCGGAATATGGTGAGTTAGGCTTATAGGCTTTACTCTCACTAAATGCAGGCTCTTCTCTTGTTAACGCGCCATAAACTTCATCTGTTGACACATGATGAAAACGGCACTGTGTTTCATCAAAGCCTTTTTCATCCAACCAAAATAGTTTTGCTTGTTGCAGCAGGTTAAACGTACCCATTACATTGGTTTCAAAAAACACCTTGGGACCCGCGATAGAATTATCAACATGTGATTCAGCCGCAAAATGCACAATGGTATCAATATTATGTTCTCTTAGAACTTTTGCCAACTGTTGTTCATCACAAATATCACCTTGAATAAAAATGTGGCTTTCTATATTTGATAAATTCTCAAGATTTTTTAGCTCACCGGCATAAGTCAGCTTGTCATACGATATAATTTTTTGGCACTGATTTTTTGACAACAGCATGCGTACAAAGTTGCTACCAATAAACCCGGCAGCACCTGTAACTAAAACATTTTTAGCTTTATACATTAACTCACTAACCCTTTTAAGTATTGACCATACTCCGTCTTGCCAAGCAGTTCAGCTTGTGCTAGAACTTGCTCAGTCGTAATAAATTTTTTACGCCACGCAATCTCTTCCAAACAACCTATTTTAAGACCTTGACGCTTTTCAATTGCAGCAACATATTGTGAGGCATCCAAAAGTGAATCGTGAGTTCCTGCATCAAGCCAAGCAAAACCACGACCTAGCAATTGTACATTTAAATTTTTCTTTTCCAAGTAAATTTTATTTAAATCTGTGATCTCAAGCTCACCGCGCCATGACGGTTTTACTTGCTTAGCATACTCAACTACATGATTGTCATAAAAATAAAGTCCAGTGACTGCATACTTGGATTTCGGGTTTTTGGGCTTTTCTTCCAAAGAAACTACCTGATTATTTTCATCAAACTCAACAATTCCATAACGCTCAGGGTCATTAACATAATAACCAAACACACAGGCACCACCATTTTCAGCATCACATTGCGCTCTTGCAATTTTAAGAAAATCTGGCAAGCCTTGTCCATAATAAATATTATCGCCCAGGATCAAGCAGGCTGAATCCCCAGCCAGAAAATCTTCAGCAAGAATAAATGCTTGCGCTAATCCATCAGGAGACGGCTGAATTTTATAGTTCAACTTAATCCCAAATTGTGATCCATCGCCTAATAATTCTTTGATTAAAGGAATGTCGCGTTCAGTGGAAATGATTAAAATTTCTCTTAACCCAGCGAGCATCAACACCGACAAGGGATAATATAATAGCGGCTTATCATATACTGGTAATAGCTGCTTGCTTACCCCTAGAGTCAAAGGGTAAAGCCTAGTACCACTGCCACCTGCTAAAACTATACCTTTCATTGTACTTTGCCCATGGTTAAAAATGCTTTATACCAATCTATCGCTTCATCAATACCTTTCATGAAGTCATACTCAGGTTCATATCCCAACATTTTTTTAGCTTTTGAGATGTCCGCATTACTATGCTTAATGTCTCCTCTTCTTTCAGGACCAAAAACAGGCTTAATATCTTTGCTCAAGGCTTTACATAACACATTATATAAATCAATAAGGTATTCTCTACCACCATAAGCAATATTAAAAGCTTCACCTGCATATTTACTTTCCGCAAAACAAGCCTTTAAATTCGCTTCAATAACATTTTCTATATAAGTGAAATCTCGTGAATGCTTGCCATCACCATTAATCGTCGGGCGTTCATCATTAAGTAGTTGCTTAATAAATTTTGGAATAACTG
Organism: Candidatus Nebulibacter yamunensis; assembly: GCF_024208055.1. Classification (NCBI taxonomy): domain Bacteria; kingdom Pseudomonadati; phylum Pseudomonadota; class Gammaproteobacteria; order Thiotrichales; family Francisellaceae; genus Candidatus Nebulibacter; species Candidatus Nebulibacter yamunensis. The sequence continues at coordinate 57,200 of NZ_JAMBMW010000001.1, read as the reverse complement.
CCGCATAGGCGCCATCTGGGTCTTGTCTTCTGCCAAAAACATTAAAGTAGCGCATACCATACGTATCTAAGCCATAGACTTTAGTATACAATCTTGCCCACTCTTCATTTGCTTTTTTGGTAAAGGCATATGGCGATAAAACATTGCCTTCCTTGCCTTCTACTTTTGGCAAATTTGGCTCATCACCATACACAGATGAGCTTGAGGCATAAACAAATTTTTTAACTCTAGATTGTTTAGCCGCTTCCAGCATATTAAGTGTACCCTTAACATTGATATCCTCATAAGTTAAAGGCATCTCAATACTTCTTGGGACACTACCCCATGCTGCTTGATGTAAAACATACTTAACATCTTCACAGGCATTTAAACACGTGTCAAAGTCTCTTATATCACCTTGTATAAAGGTATAATTTGCGTGGCTGTCAAACAATTTAACATTTTCTATTTTACCTGTTGATAAATTATCTAAACACCTAACTTGAACACCTATCTCAAGCAATGCTTCACATAAATTAGAGCCAATGAAACCCGCACCGCCTGTTACTAAAACGATATCAGACTCATTAAATGGTAAATCTTTATAATGCATTAATTTTGCTACTCCTACAGCCTAAATTTAGATAACTCTTTTTGGTATGTTGACTTCACGTCAACCAAAATATCATGCTTTGGCAATTGTAGCACGTCTTTATAGGCACTATGCGCTACGGCAACAATGCAAACATCATAATACTCACTCATCAGCTCTTGTGTTGTTTTTAACTTAATTCCCTGATATTTTTCAACCTCAAGCGGATCCGCATAGGAATCGTGTATATCTAAGCTAATGTGATAATCCTTAAGTTCATTGATTAAATCAAAAACCTTCGAGTTACGAATATCTGGGCAATTTTCTTTAAACGTCACACCCAATAGCGCAACCTTGGCATTTTTGATTAGCTTTCCCTCATGAATCATAGTCTTGACAACCTGTTCAGCCACATATTTCGCCATACCATCATTAATTCTGCGCCCTGCCAATAAAACTTCAGGATGATAGCCTAATCTCTCCGCTTTATATGTCAAATAATATGGATCTACCCCAATGCAATGCCCGCCAACAAGACCTGGATTAAGTCGCACAAAATTCCACTTAGTAGCTGCGGCATCTAAAACCTCTTGCGTATCTATTCCCATTAAATGGAAAATTTTTGACAACTCATTGACAAAAGCGATCCCTAAATCCCGTTGTGAGTTTTCAATTACTTTACTCGCTTCTGCCACTTTAATGGAGCTTGCCTTATATACACCAGCTTTAACAACAGAAGCATAAACTTCGGCAACAATATCGCAAATCTCGGGAGTTTGCCCTGAAACCACCTTAAGAATTTTGGTAAACGTATGCTCTTTATCACCTGGATTAATCCGCTCAGGTGAGTAGCCTACAAAGAAATCAATGCCACATTTTAACCCTGATTCTTTCTCCAAAATAGGGACACAGTCCTCCTCTGTCGCCCCTGGATAAACTGTAGATTCGTAAACGACAATATCGCCTTTTTTAAGTGCCTTTCCCACCGTTTTTGATGCGCTTAAAAGTGGGCTTAAATCAGGTTTGTTCGCATCATCAATTGGCGTTGGGACTGCCAGAATATGAAAATCTGCTTTTTTAAGCTCTCCAATATCATCTGTCAACAGTAAGTTCGCTGATTGTAACTCACCATCTGCTACCTCTAAGGTGTAATCATGTCCTGCTTTTAACGCTTTTATTCTATTTCGATTAATATCAAATGCGACCACTTGTTGCTTTTGACCAAAGGCAACCGCTACGGGTAAACCAACATACCCCAAACCAATAACTGAAATTTTTCTTTTTATCATCTTACGAACCTTATAGGAATTACGCACGTTGAATTTTAAATTGTGAATTAATCATAAGCAAACCATAATTTTTAATTTTTAACTCAACCTTCTATTTAACATAATACCCACCTGTCTTTGATGCCCCTCTAAATTCAACTTTATGTGCCTCTTTTAAGGTTTTAAGATGTCTTTCCAGTGTACGAAGCGCAACATGCAATATTTCACTCATTTGCTTTGAGTTCAAACCTGGGTTCTGCCTAATAAATTCATATAGCTTATTTGCTCCGCCACTTGCTCCGCCACTTGCTCCGCCACTTGCTCCGCCACTTGCTGCATTGGAATAAAAGGTCACCTTTATTGATAAGCCATCATATTCAAAGTCAGGCTTAGGTAACTTATGGTCATGAAAAGCTTGAATAATATCCAGCGTACCTTTTCCCCAACTCTCAATTAACCCTGCTTTATAAAACACATTGGCGATTACTGGATTATGCGGCATGGATGGGTGTGGTTTTGCTAATCTGGAAACGTTCATATTTTCTGGTAACGTTGCTCCGTTAAATATAACGAATTTGTTATCATACACCCTAATTTGCAGATTCACACTGATCATATAATCACGATGCACTAATGCATTAATAATGGCTTCTCGTAAAGCGGAATATGGATATTGAAGCTTTTCTCGGCGATAAATCCCTTCATAAGAAATATACGATTTTAAATATTTGCTTCTAAGCACGTCTAAAATTTTATCAACCTGATCAATTAAGTTACCCTCAATAATATCACTCGTTTGTATATCTGATTCAGTCAAAAAACGCCCTATTTTTGAATGCGATTGTATAAAGTATTTTTGTGGATTTTTAGCAAACAATAAGATAGCTGCTCTTTTGAAAAATTTACCGTCATGCAAATTCAACTTGGACAATAACTGTATAACATCTTTTTCCTGATCAATACGGGGAATCCGATCTTTAGCTAAACTTTTAAATTTCTCTATTGCGCTTAAATCTATCTCATCAAGTCCAAAACCTTCTACAGCCATATCATCCCAGGTTTTTCCATACTTTTTAAGTAAAAAATTAGTAAGGTTACCGCCATTTAACTCAATAGTATTGGCGCCACTTCTTTGATAAAATTTGCCACCATATGAAACTGGAGCGTATGTTTTGGGCACCATAATTTCAAGATACTGTTTATCATCAGCTTCTTTAATTACAACATCGACAAGAAGTCCAAGCCTACTGTTTATTTTATTTGGCAAAACCTCTGTAAACTCCGCAGCCTTACTTATCCCCACAATCGTTGCATTATCATCGACACCAATATAAAGCATTCCGCCATCTGTATTGGCAAAAGCACAAATCGTTTTGAGATATTCATCCTTCCATATCTCTTTAAATTCCAGTGTCTGCGATTCCTGTAATTTCATATCAACTCAGCTTCCTTTAATTTTGAATGCCTAATTTTAAATTTAGAATGAATCATGCACAAACCATAATTCATAATCATTACTTTTTGTCCACTTCCCCCTGTACAAAGCTGGATCGATCATCAATCTCAATAACAAGTTCTGGATAGTCTTACATAATAGAATGAGGTGCGCTTCCAGTTTTGTTATCCAAATTAAAAACTAAAACTTTTCCTCATGCTATGCAATCTCTACCTCCCAGCTTCGACCTCAAAAAGTTAAACATGGCGTTATATTAACACTAACACAAAGCCGCTTGATCAATTTTTTTGTTTCACCAAGTAGCCGAAACGCTTGGGTAGTCTCTTTCTTGATAAATTTTACCTACACAAACCTCGATTCATCATCAATTTCAACTTCTCATACAATAAAGATTGCCATTTCACATCATGTTAGCGAACTCTGGTTATTAGCTATCGTCTTTTAAGAACTTAATCTTATGATGAGGAAATATACACCCATTCGACGAAAATTAGCATTCAACGTTAATTAATTCTTTATGTCCAAGCTTAAAAAACAATAGCTTAGACTAACGATAACAAGTACATTATAGCTTTTAATATTTACTGTTTAAGCAGCTGAAATGGAGCATATTTCGTTTTTATCCGGTGCATTTGTTTTTATCATGATTTTTTTTGCTGGCTTTGTAGATTGTATTGCAGGTGGCGGCGGGATGATTACGATTCCAACTTACTTGAGTATAGGCGTACCTCCTCACTTAGTATTAGGGACAAACAAAATGGTAATGTCAATGGGCACTTTATCGGCTGTTATACGCCTTATTTATTCAGTTAAAATCTATTGGAAAACGATTATATTTGGCATTTTATTTGCGTTTTTAGGTTCACTCCTTGGAGCTAAACTTATCAGCCACTTGGTAAATTATCAATTGATGACTATTCTTCTTTTAATTGTTATCCCAACAATTTTGATTATTGGAACATTTAAAAACTATCGTGCTGAAAGTAGCTACCTACCTACAACCTTATTTTATGTGCGTTTAGTTTTGGTATGTTTTACTGTGGGCGCTTATGATGGTTTTTTTGGTCCAGGCACTGGAACTTTCTTATTTTTAAGTTTTATGTATCTTTTATCAATGTCAGCCAAGGAGTCAGTCACCAATGCCAAAATTGTCAATTTATCTGCTAATATTGGGGCGTTAATTTATTTTCTATCGATAGGCACAATTGATTGGTGTATTGTTATGATTGCTTTGCCTGCAGCAATAATGGGGTATTTGTTAGGAGCACAGTTCGTATTAAAAGCCAATGTCAAGTGGTTAAAGAAAATTGTGACATTTGTATTGCTTGGTTTAATGATTAAATTAGTATTCTTTAACTAAAAAAATAATATCTATTGACTTACTGTGTTGGCGGTTTTAAGTAAAAATAAACAACAGCGTTGCAACGCATAGCAAGCTTTTTTATAAATTCCACAGGTCATGAAAATTAAGTTATTGGTTCAAAGGCGTTAGTAAGTATATACTAGTTCATATTAATTAAGCAGCGTCAACTTAGTATTTAAACATGGAAAATAGTTTTAAGCGTGTTCCTAAAACAGGCGTTATTTATGTTATGTCTAAAGCCCAAGCACATGGGTTTTATTATGGTAATCCAGAATGGGCAAATTTAGGGCAAGGGGCGCCTGAAACCGGAAATATGCCAACAAGCCCAAAACGGTTAACAACTATCTTACTTGATCAAAATTCTTCAGAATATAGCCCTGTTTCAGGCGACGTTGAGTTAAGAAAAGCTGTAGCAGAATTATATAATCATCGTTATCGTTTTGATAAAAAATCACAATACACTTATGAGAACGTTGCCATTTCCTCTGGTGGGCGTCCTGCTTTATGTCGAATTGCAGCAACAATGAATAACATTAACCTTGGACATTTTTTACCTGATTATACGGCTTATGAAGAATTATTAAATGTGTTTGGTGGATTTGTTTCTATTCCCATCTCCTATAGAATAGCCAATGGTTTTAAGCCAGATATTGCCGAAATGGAAAGGTCAATGGTCAATATGGGCTTAGGTGCAATGCTTTTATCAAACCCTTGTAATCCTACAGGGCAGATCATTATAGGTAATGAGCTCAAGCAATTGATCGATGCAGCTAAGAAAATCGGTTGTGCGATGATTTTTGATGAATTTTATTCGCATTATTTATATGAACAGTCACAAAAAACGCTAAGTGCTGCATCCTATGTAAAAGACGTTGATAAAGATAATGTTCTGATTGTAGATGGCTTAACTAAAAATTGGCGCTACCCTGGTCTAAGAATTTCATGGACCCTTGGGCCAAAAGAAGTGATCGATGCAATTTCATCGGCTGGCTCATTTTTGGATGGTGGTGCGGTACACTCTATTCAAAAAGCAATTATTCCTCTTTTACAACCAAATCATGCTGATCAAGAGGCAGAATCGATTCAAAAGGAATTTGATAAAAAACGTAAATACATGATCCAGCGCTTAAAAGAAATGGGCTTTGTGCTACCTGGAATTCCAGAAGGCGGTTTTTATTGCTTTGCCTCACTTGAGAACTTACCAGAAACACTTGCAGATGGGATGAAATTCTTTAAAGCGTTATTACAATACAAAGTCATTTGTGTACCGGGTGAGTTCTTTGATGTCAATCCAGGGCAAAGGCGTAAGATGATCAATACGCGTTTGAAAAAGTATGTAAGGCTAAGCTTTGGACCAAGATTTGATGAAATTAAGCTTGGATTAGATAAAATACAGCAAATGTTAATAGACATTAACTTGTGAGTTTCTTGTATTTGATACGATGTGGATCGACTGAATCATCACCTAAGCGTTTTTTCTTATCTTCAACATAGGCTCCATAGTTGCCTTCAAACCAAACAACCTGGCTCTCCCCTTCAAAAGCAAGGATATGAGTGGCTACACGGTCTAAGAACCATCTATCGTGTGATATAATCATCACACATCCAGGAAAGGCAAGAATTGCTTCTTCTAATGCACGCAAAGTTTCAACGTCAAGGTCATTTGTTGGTTCATCCAATAGGATAACGTTCCCACCTTTGCGTAAGAGTTTTGCTAAATGGACGCGATTTCGCTCACCACCAGATAACTCTTTAATAAATTTTTGTTGATCGGAACCTTTGAAGTTAAAGCGACCAACATATTGGCGTGATGGAATGGTATATTTGCCAACGGTGATGATATCTAAACCATCAGAGATTTCTTCCCATACAGTCTTATTGTCATCTAGCACATCGCGCGATTGATTCACATAAGCAAGCTCAACGGTTTCACCAAAACTTACGTTACCTTGATCAGGGGTTTCAAGATCTGCGATCATCTTAAAGAAAGTAGACTTCCCAGCACCATTTGGTCCAATAATCCCGACAATTGAACCCGCAGGAACTTCAAAATTAAGCTTATCTATTAATAAGCGATCCCCAAAACCTTTGCTAATTTCATTGATATGGATGACTTTGTTGCCCAAACGTGGCCCAGGTGGAATGTATAAGTCTTGTGTGGCATTACGCTCCTGGAACTCTTGTGAGCTTAATTCTTCAAAACGTGCTAAACGTGCCTTTGATTTAGCTTGACGACCTTTTGCATTTTGGCGTACCCATTCAAGTTCTTGTTGCAATGCTTTTCTATGAGCGGTTTGTTTTTTATCTTCTTGAGCTAAGCGAGCTTCTTTTTGTTCAAGCCAGCTTGAATAATTACCTTTAAATGGAATACCTTCTCCACGATCAAGCTCTAAAATCCACTCAGCAACGTTATCTAAAAAGTAACGATCATGCGTAATCGCAACCACGGTTCCTTTATACTCTTGCAAAAACCGCTCAAGCCATGCCACACTTTCGGCATCTAAATGGTTAGTTGGCTCATCCAATAGTAATATGTCAGGTGAAGATAGTAGAAGTTTGCAAAGTGCAACGCGACGCACTTCACCACCAGAGAGTTTAGTGATATCCGCATCCCATTCAGGTAAACGCAAAGCATCCGCAGCAATTTCAAGTTTTCGCTCAATTTCCCAAGCACCTGTGGCATCAATTTTATTTTGTAATTCTCCTTGTTCAACTAAAAGCTTATTCATCTCATCATCAGACATTCGTTCGCAAAACTTCATACTGATTTCATCAAAACGTGTCAGCATTGCTTTTAGGTCAGCAAGTGCTTCTTCAACATTGCCTTTGACATTTTTTTTAGGATCAAGCCTAGGTTCCTGTGGTAGATAGCCAATTTTGACACCTTTTCGAGGAGCGGCTTCGCCAACAATTTCAGTATCCAAGCCAGCCATGATTCTAAGCAAGGTTGATTTCCCCGAGCCATTTAATCCTAAAACGCCAATTTTTGCACCATCAAAAAACGATAGTGAAATATCTTTTAAAATGTAGCGATTAGGTGGGACAACTTTGCCCACTCGGTGCATGGAGTAAATATATTGTTCAGACATGGTGATTTTAGTCCTGCGTTTGTTTATCTTAATTTAAATGGAATTTAATTTGCGTGATGATTTTAACAAAAAAACCTTAAATCCCCTTGTGCTTTTTGCTAAAAAATTTATAATCAGCCGTGATTGGTCGCTTAGCTCAGCTTGGTTAGAGTACTACCTTGACATGGTAGGGGTCACTGGTTCGAGTCCAGTAGCGACCACCAATTCAGCGCATTTCACAACGTTTTAAAAAGTCCAAAAATTCTTTTAAAAATACTGGATAGTCGAGTAAAGCAGAGGAAATTTCACTCTAGCTTTCACAAAACCGTATGCGACATATATCTATGCCTTTTCCTCGTAGTACCCTGCCTCACTTATTGTGTTTCTTGCAAGTTAACTTGACGATTATGGTCACGTTTTTTCTGTTTTTGTTCCTTTCGAAACATAGCCGCTTGCTTAGCGTCTTCACCAAGATGCGTCTCACCACGTTTATAAGCGAGTTGAGTTTGCTTTTCACGCTCTAAAAAACGCTTACGTTGCTTAGAAGTATGCTGAGCATAACATTGATGGCATGAGATGCCTTTCTCATACTCAGGTTTTAACTTATCTTCTTCAGTAATTGGCTTACGACAAGCATAACACTGATCATATTGACCTTTTTCTAGAGCATGATTAACGGCAACACGTGAGTCAAAAACAAAACACTCGCCTTCCCACATACTTTCTTCTTTTGGTACTTCTTCTAAATATTTTAAGATTCCACCCTCAAGATGGTATACCTCTTCAAAACCTTTTTCTTTCAAAAAGGCAGTTGATTTTTCACAGCGAATACCACCTGTGCAAAACATTGCAACTTTTTTGTGTTTATTTTTATCCAAATTTTTTTCAACGTACTCAGGAAATTGACGAAATGTTTCTGTATGTGGATTAATTGCATTTTTAAATGTACCAATTCCAATCTCATAGTCATTACGAGTATCAATAACTAACACATCAGGATCTGAAATAAGAGCATTCCAATCTTTTGGTTTAACATAAGTACCACATACTTTACGTGGATCAAGCCCCTCTACACCTAAAGTCACGATTTCTTTTTTAAGTTTAACTTTGGCATGGTTAAATGGGATATGATCATCATACGACTCTTTAGATGAGATATCGGCTAAGCGCTGATCGGATTTCAAATACGTAAGTACGGCTTCAATACCTTCTTTAGTGCCAGCAATCGTCCCATTAATACCTTCTTTAGCAAGCAATAGTGTGCCACGTACAAGGTTATTTTCCATCACCTTTAACAAAGGTTCTCTAAGTTCTTCAAAATCATCTAATGCGACAAATTTATACATCGCAGACACAACGTAGTTTGGCATAGCTATTCTTCATTTCCAAATTATTCAAAACTAAGCAACTGTATCCATCACAAATTTTTTTGGCATAAAACCTACAAAATCATTCGCAAAGGGACATAGCGCGTGAATATTTTGCATCACACTAGCAAAAGTGTACGCATTATACACCATTTAATCCGATCACCAAACACCTTAACTAGATTTGTTCAAGAATCTTGATTTAAAGCAAGTTTTTTGAGTGCTTTTACTACCCAAAAACCTTGCCAATTCTTTCTTTATTTTTACTTTTAATGATTTTGATATTGAGGAGTACTTTAATCTTAAAATAATCACGCCGCTTTTTTCAAAAAGCAAGTTAGTGCACGATAATGTAATTGGTCTTTACATAAATTCTATTTCAAACTTTTTACCCACACACTTATTTTTCAAAATATCACTCGTATTTTTCAGATTTTGATTACGTTCAATAAAACTAAATCACTGTCCACGCATAAAAAGCTTATCTAAATCTGCAACGCTTACTTTAACCCACGTAGGACGACCGTGATTACATTGATCCGCACGTGCAGTTTGCTCCATCTCACGTAATAAATGATTCATTTCTTGCAAAGTCAAATTATCATTTGCACGCACGGCTTTATGACACGACATCGTAGCTAAAATTTGATTAATGTAGTCATCTATCTCTTTAGATTGGGTACTCAACTCCAGACTTTTGGCAATGGTAAGCAATAAGTCCTCTATATGGCTACTTTTTAAATAAACAGGGATTTCACGCACCACCAACGTTTTCTCACCCAAAGGAGCATACACAAACCCCAGTTTACTTAACATTTTTTCATGTTGAAGAAGAACATCTAATAATATTGTACTTAACTCAAAAGTAATAGGTAACAGCAGTTGCTGAGAAACCACCTTGTTATTTGCCCATAATGCTTTTACTTTTTCATATAATACACGCTCATGTGCGGCGTGCATGTCAACAACAATTAAGCCATCTTCCGTTTGGGATAAGATAAAAATGCCATGCACTTGTGCTACAGCAAATCCTAATGGGTATTTTTTATCTTCTAGTTGCAACTGTGGAACTGTTTGTATTTCTTTTGTAGCTATCTCATGGTCGATATCTAACTCATCTAATGGCATACTCAACTGGGTTGCAGATTGCCATTTATCTTTTTTTATGGTTGTGTTTGAGGCAAGCTCTTCTGTTGATGAAAATTGATTTGCAGCTTTACCTATCAATCTTTCATACAACCTCAAATCTTGATTATGGCTTTGAGCAAGCTGGCTGTTTGAATAATTAGGTCGATTTGAATCATCTTGCCAATAAAGCCTTTTGTTATCAAGTTCATTTTTCTCCATTGGCTTTAAACTTGGTGCTTGATACGTCAGACTTTGCTCTTCTTCTATTTCTTCTTCATATAATGTTGGTCTTGTATGGGAAAGGGCATGATGAATCTTAGCAAATAGAAAATCATGCACCAAACGCGACTCTCTAAATCTCAGTTCATGTTTAGTTGGATGCACATTGACATCTACTGTGGCAGGATTGATGTTAAAGAATAAAATAAAAGCAGGATAACGTAAATGATGCAGCACATCTTTATATGCTTGTTTAATAGCATGTGCAATTAACTTATCTTTGATAATGCGTCCATTAACATAAAAATATTGTAAATCCGCACGTGATTTCGAAAACTGCGGTTTGGCAATCCAACCTTGCAGTGTCAAATCCATAGATGCCTCTTGGACTATAATCGCATTTTCAATAAATTCTTCCCCACAAATTTGTGCAATTCGAGCTTGTTGCTTTTGTGGTGTATCAGCAACTGGAAAGCTTTTCACTTCCTTGCCATTATGCAAAATTGTAAGCGCAATATCAAAATGACATAACATAAATTTCTTTATCAGATCATCAATATGTGCATATTCAGTACGCTCTGCTTTTAAAAACTTACGCCGTGCTGGTGTGTTATAAAAAACTTGAGCAACCTCTATTGATGTGCCTATTGGATGCGAAGCTGGAATAAGCTCATTACCCAACTGATTATTGATACTCCAAGCATGTGGTGCATTAGCTACTTTTGAAGTAATTTTAACTTTGGCAATTGAACCAATACTCGCTAACGCCTCACCTCTAAAGCCCATGCTTTGAATAGCTTCGAGCTCTTCTAAAGAATAGATCTTACTTGTAGCATGAGGTGTTAGTGCTAATATTAAGTCGTCTTTCTCTATTCCAAAGCCATTATCACGGAGCAATATTTTCTCTTTTCCACCATGCTCTAACTCAAGCATAATTTGAGTTGCACCTGCATCAATTGCATTTTCAAACAGTTCTTTCACAATCGAAGAGGGGCGCTCGATGACCTCTCCTGCTGCAATTTGATTAGATAGCTCCATGGAGAGCAGTTTGATTCTTCTAGCCATAGTTTAGCTCTACCTCTTCTTCCTTTTTTGCCAAGCGATTACACAGCATATGTGCAATCTGATATGCCACATCTAACTTTGACATTAAAGTCAATTCAAGCACTAAACGTCCTTTTCTATCGTATATTTGTACTTGATTTTGATCACTATAAAATGGAAAGCCCGTTTTATTATCCACTTGATTCAACACTAAATAATCAAGGTTTTTAGCACTTATCTTCTGTAAAGCATAAACTTTAGCATTGTCTGTTTCTGCGGCAAAGCCAACAACACATAATGGTCTATTCTTTTGCAAATTAGCAACGCTTTTGACGATATCTTCGTTTTTACTCAATTTGAGTATTAGCTCATCATCAACATCATTCATTTTCTTAATCTTATGAGTTGCATAACTTTGAGGTCTATAATCGGCCACTGCTGCCGCTCCAATAAATAGCTCTGCTTTGTCCACATATTCATGCACTGCATCATACATTTCTTTTGCACTTTTAACATAAATTGTATGAATACCATACGACGCACTAAGCTCCGTGGGACCTGATATCAAAACTACGCGCCAACCCAGATTATAAAAGGCATCCGCTAAAGCGTAACCCATTTTACCTGAGCTGTAATTTGAGAGATAACGAACAGGATCTAGCGCTTCGACTGTGGGACCTGCTGTAATCACAACGGTTTTATCAATTTTTGATATATTTTGCAATACCATTTTTGCAATAAGTTCAGGTTCCATTAATCGACCTTCACCTATCTCTCCACATGCCTGTTCACCTGTATCAGGTGCTAATAAGGTAAATTGACGTGCTACAAGCCTTGCAACATTTTCCTTTACAATGCTATTGTGCCACATCTGTTTGTTCATTGCAGGTGCAACATATATCGGCTTCTTTGTTGCCAATATAATATTTCCTAATAAATCATCTGCTATACCGTATGCTAACTTTGCCAAGGTATTAGCTGTAGCAGGCGCAATCAAGATTTTATCTGCCCAGCGCGCAAGTTCAATATGTTCAATCGGAGTTTCACTATATTCAAATAAATCCTGATAGCTTTTTTGTTTGCATAAGGCCTCAAAACTTAAAGGTGTTACAAACTCAAGTGCAGAGCGACTTAACACAACCTTAACATCACAACCAGCTTTGACCAACAACCTGGTTAACTCAAGCGCTTTATAAGCAGCAATACTTCCTGTTACACATAATAGGATTTTGTTCATTGAAAATACTCTCCATTAATCTAAAAAATATTCAGCATTAACAACGACGCGCACAAGCTTATATGGATCACCATCACCATATGAAGCATCTTGATTTGCAATTGTAAAGGCACCTTGTGTTGCTTGACGAATACTACCTAACTGTGTTTGTGCATTTTTAGCAAATTGTAACGCTGCTGTTTTTGCATTCTCCGTCGCTTCTTCTAACATTGTAGGCTTAATCTCATTGAGTAATGTGTACTTGTAACTGACATTGCTGTTACTAATTACAACGCCCTTTGCAACCAAATCACTTGTTTTTTGAACAAACTTCACTATTACATCCACTTGATCAGTAATAATGGTCATACTGCTATATGCACTATAATTCGAGGTATTAACTTGATCTTTATTATGTGTATTTTGATTTAATGAAATGCTTCCATATTGGAGGCTATCAATACTTAATCCTGCTGCTGTAATAAAATTTTTAATCACCAATTGATCGTGCTCAATCTTCTGATAAACTTCTTTTAAAGTATTGGCATTCACACTATAGCTGATATTCCAAATCGCTTTGTTTGCTTTTACTGTTTGTTCAGCCAACCCCTTAACACCAACATAACGGTTAAATGAATGAAAATTTAATATCCCATAAGCGATAAACGCACCACTTAACGCCACTCCAATGCCGATTGCAAAATAACCAAAAAAATTTGATTTTCTCATACTCATCACATTTTATCCTTATATAAATCACGACTAATATTAGTCAGCGCCTGTTCATAGAATCGTTCTATTTCATCGTTGGTATCAACTCCAAAAGAAATCTGTTGCAACAAACCATTCGATAATGCATAAACACAACCGTGGATCATAATCTCTTGATTTCTTTTCCACGCATCTTGAATAACTGTAGTTTTGGCAACGTTGACAACTTGTTCAACGACATTTAACTCACACATCACCGCATGTTTTTGCTGATTACAATTGATGCCTTTTGATAGTTTTTCACAACTACCACCTTGATCAAATGGAACAAGCAATGCTTTATGCTTATACTGCACATCTTGCACATGTCTTAACCAATTATCAATTAACCCATGAGATTCATTTAAAGTCGCGGCCTTTATCCCACCACAGCCATAATGACCACAAACTAAAACGTGTTTAACTTTCAACACATCAACAGCATATTGCAGAACCGACAAAAAATTCAAATCTGAATGCACTACTACATTAGCGACATTGCGATGCACGAACACATCCCCTGGCAATAATCCTAAAATCTCATTGGCAGGCACGCGGCTGTCTGAACATCCAATCCACAGATATTCTGGATTCTGCTGTTTTGATAACTTTTCAAAAAAGCCAGGATGGCTTTTGTTAATATCACTAACCCATTGGCGATTTTGAGCAATCAATTTGGTTAAATACTTCATCTTTACTCCTGTGTTTGCATTAACTAACCGTCATTTCACCACGAAGGTCTTTCTGTAAAGCCTCTTTTATTTCGTTTTGAGCTAACTCAGGAATACTTAATAAATAAAAAAGCTTGGTTAATGCTGCTTCAACGGTCATATCATAGCCTGAGATAACACCAGCTTTCACCAATCCAATTCCTGCTTCATAAGCCCCCATTTTGACACTGCCTTTCAAGCATTGCGTACAATTAATAATAATTACTCCTCTTTTACTTGCTTCGATCAACTCGTCAATAATCTCATCTGAGTTCATGATATTACCTGCACCATAGGTCTTTAAAATAAGCCCCTGTAAAGGTGGCTGTAATATCTTATTTAAAATACTGACATCCATCCCGGGAAAAATTGATAATATTGCGACTTTTGGCACACTCAAAGAATTAAATTCAATCTCAGTTGTCGCATTTTTGTTAACATGACGTATATAAGTTTCGTTTAACTCAATATCAATACCAACCTGCCCAAGTATAGGATAATTAGGCGAGCAAAACGCATCCATGCCAGATGAATTAATTTTAACTGCACGGTTACCACGTAATAGCTGCTTATTAAAGTAAATGCAAACTTCCTGTATGCGTTTATCTGCTGCCAAAATTAAGCTGTGCAGAATATTGTCTTGAGCATCTGATCTTAATTCTGAAATGGGAATTTGAGAGCCAGTACAAATAACCGGTTTGTTAAGATTCTTCAGCATAAAAGATAAACTAGAGGCAGTATAAGCAAGTGTATCTGTGCCATGTAAAACGACAAAACCATTATAAGCGTTGTAGTTTTTAATGATATCACGTGCAATTATAATCCAATCCTGAGGTCTAATATTGGCTGAATCAATTAATTTAGGGTATTCATTGATCTCAAAATCTGGAACGCCATTATGATAAAAGTCTTTAATTGTTTTAATCTTATCCAGCAAAAAACCTCGTTTAGGAGCATAGCCTTGATCGGTTTTTACCATTCCAATCGTCCCCCCTGTATAGATAACATAAATTTTTTTATCTTTAATTGAGCTTAATTGCATCTTTCCCTACCCCCATATTTGCCAGTTCATCCGCTCGCTCATTTAAAGGATCACCATTATGTCCCTTCACCCAGTGCCATTTGATGATATGTTTTTTTCGCAATTCATCTAACGTCTGCCATAGATCTTGGTTTTTAACAGGCTTATTGCTAGCTGTCTTCCAACCTCTAATAAGCCAATTATTTAACCATTCACTCACACCTTGCTGTACGTATTTAGAATCCGTATACAATTCCACTTCACACATTGTTTTAAGCGCCGATAATGCTTGAATTGCAGCTAATAACTCCATACGATTATTGGTTGTATTTTCCTCTCCCCCGTATAACTCTTTGATTTTAGATTTATACTGTAAGATTACACCCCAGCCTCCTTTACCAGGATTACCTCTACAGGCACCGTCCGTATAAATCGTTACTTTTTTAGGCTTAAAAATCATTTTGTTTCTCTTTCATTAAACCGTTTATAGCTTCCCTATTGTAGTGTTCATTCCAATTGCATATTTACCTGGGAGTTTAACCATATCTTTTGTCCCTAAAAATAATGGGCTTAGTGGGATAACTCGTTTGCTGAAGCTTGCATTAAACACATAAGAAAAACT
Organism: Candidatus Nebulibacter yamunensis; assembly: GCF_024208055.1. Classification (NCBI taxonomy): domain Bacteria; kingdom Pseudomonadati; phylum Pseudomonadota; class Gammaproteobacteria; order Thiotrichales; family Francisellaceae; genus Candidatus Nebulibacter; species Candidatus Nebulibacter yamunensis. Next base: position 41,397 of record NZ_JAMBMW010000001.1, on the reverse strand, counting down.
CTCTGGTAACAAACAGGGTAACCATGTTTTTGTTTGTTGAAGTTTAAAGGTATCATAATAATGACTATCGATTTTATGCAATTTATGCTCTTTTAACACCTGATATACTAGGCGAAAAGGAAGCTCTTTATCATTAGCAGAAGTCTTGGATTGAACCACAATTAAATAACCATCATCACTTAGTACACGCGATGCTTCACTTAACAACTGTGTATACTTTGAATGATCTACGAAAGTGTTCTCCAGTAGAATGATGTCAAAAAATCGAGCAGGGAAAGGCCAATTTTCTTCTCTAAAACATGCTCCAAATGCAGCTTTAGTTTTTAAAAAACCACTTGCTGCATAGTGATGCAATGCAATTAACTTATCAAAGTATTGTGGCTTTTGATGACCTAGAAAAAACGCACGTTTAACACTAAAGCGCGATAAAACTATCTCTAAATCCTGCAATTGCTTTACTTGCATTGATCAGACCCTTTATCTAAATTACCGTTAGTTTAACGTTAATTAACGGTTTATTGAATGATTTTTTCCATCCGCTCAAAATAGTCAGGACAAGTTTTACTAACACATTCAGCTCCCTTGATGATAACTTCTGATTGTACCAGTCCAAGTAATGCTAAGGACATTGCAATACGGTGATCACTGTGTCCATCCACTTCGGCACTTTGCAAATGCGACTCTTTAGGATAAATATGTATACTGTCTTGTGTTGTTTTCACTTTAACACCTAAGCGTGTTAATCCTTCTGCCATCGCACTGAGACGATCCGACTCTTGCAAACGCGTATGAGCTAAGCCCGTGATATGCGTTTCTCCCTCAGCAAAACAAGCAATAGCAGCAACAGTCATAAAGGTATCTGAGAAATTACGCATATTGATTGTTACCCCTTTAAGCTTATCCGTACCATAAACTGTAATACCATCTTGTTCTTCACATATTTGACATCCCATCATTTTCAAAACTTCTAGAAAACGAATATCCCCTTGCTTCGCATTGAGTTTAACATGTTTCACTTTCATCTTGCCATTGGTAATGGCAGCTAGCGCCCAGAAATAGGATGCCGTTGACAAGTCTGGCTCAATTACGTAATGACAAGCTTGATAACATTGCTTTGCTGGCACACTATAAATATGATTTTGAACATTAATCCTAACACCGAAATCGCGCATCATCTGTACCGTCATATCAACGTAGGATTGTGGGTGATCAGTATTGGACTCAATGACTAAGCCTTCCTTAATAAAGGGAGCTGCCATCAGTAACCCCGATAAAAACTGGCTACTCTGACCACCATCAATAGTAAGAACACCTTGCTGGTTTAAGCTTTGAGCCTTTATAGTTATTGGTAGTTTATGTGTCACATCCTCATAAATCGCTTTCATTCCCATTGCTTCTAACACTTGTAATTGCGATTGAATTGGACGCGCCATCATTCTAGAAGCTGCATAGATATAATACTCTCCCTGCTCTTGCGCTGCACAAAGTGGAATAATAAAACGCGTTAATGTTCCAGCTTCATTGCAAAAAATGCGTGCATTTGTTTTAGGAAATTTACCTCCACCCCCTAAAATAGTGATTTTACCTTCCCATTTATTAAATGAATGTTTCACTTCCAGCGCTTTTAGTGCACCAACCGCTGCTAACACATCTTTACTTAAGGGCAGATTTTCAATAACTGATTCACCATTGGCTAACGCCGCAATCAATAACACGCGGTTCGATAAACTCTTTGAACCTGGTAAACTCACCTCTGCTTTGATTGGTTTTTTTGCAACTGATAAACTTTTTTGAGGCATCTTTTGGATTATTAACTATGCGCAATTTTAGTAGTGTATCGTCCATAATAAAATTGTCATTAGCTTTTTGCTCCTTTTGTATCCTCATGTAAAAACCTTGTTTTAACCTCGTTTTTCATATCGTCTTTTTTAAAAAACCATTACAATGTCCATTATTTAATTCAAACACATAATAATCCTCATGTCTGCTAAAAACTACAAATGGCCTTATCAACCACTTACAACAGTGTTCTTACTTGCACCTGTTGTATTTAGCTTTGCTTTAGCATTAGACACTTACATGCCTGTTATTCCTGAAATGAAACGCATTTTGAATACTTCTCAGGAAATGGTTCAGCTCACTCTGTCTTTATTTTTTTTAGTAACAGGATTTGGGCAGCTCATCTTAGGTCCTTTATCTGACCAATTTGGGCGTTATAAAATTTTGCTTAGCTCTGTTATACTCTTTTTCATTGGTTCATTATTATGTGCCAATTCTGGACATATAGGCGCCTTAATTATATTTCGCATACTTCAAGGTATAGGTGCTTGCGGGATGTCAGTCAGTGCATTTGCGATCGTTAGAGACGCTTTTTCTGGAAAACAAAGTGCAATGATTTATAGCTTTTTAAATGCAATGATCTCAGTCTCTCCTATTTTAGGACCTATCATAGGCGTTATCTTAACTACTTATTTTCCCTGGCACGCTATATTTTATTTCTTGGCAATTCTAGGGGCTTTTACCTTTATTTTGGTCATCTTTTTTGTTAAAGAAAGCTCACATCCAGATAATCGCAAAAGGTTTGATTCAAGCCTTATTGGTCGTTATTTAAATATTTGTAAAAGTTTAACTTTCTGGGCTTACACTTTTCCTGCAATTGCAGGGATTTCTGCCTTTTTCACTCTTTTTTCGATGACGCCTTATATTATCCAAACTCTTGATGAGGCACGCTCACAAATTGGAGTTTTCTTTGGAATGGCAGGTGGTGCCTTTTTAGTTGGTTCGATTATTTCAGGCACCATCGTCCATAAATTTGGAGTATTAAGAACTTCTATCCTTGGCACGATACTTATTTTATTTTCGGGCGTTTTATTAATTGTGATTTACCAGATCAATGGATTGAGTCTATGGGGATTCTTTGGTCCTAGTATGCTTGCGACTTTTGGTTGCGCACTTACTGCGGGCTCAGGCGCCAGCGGCGCGTTAGAACCATTTGGTGCATACCCTGGTGCGGCTTCCGCTATGCTTGGAGCATTACAACTAGGAGGAAGTTCAATCATAGGTTCGATTGCTACTTTATTTGCTATTAATACGTCTTATCCACTTGCTTGCACCATAATTATTACTAGTGTTATCAGCTTAGTTTTGCTTATAATTTTATCTTGGTTTTCATCTAAAACACATTAATCCTCGAATACTTAACAAAAAATTTCGAAAAATCATTCATACAGACTTAGATTATCTCTTTGCTATACGCTTATATTAGCGTTATAGTAATAAGGTTCTCTTATAGTAGTTCAACAAAAAGGAAGAAAAAAATGAAAAGACTCTCCATCCTAAGCCTTATTTCCAGTGCCACATTATTATCTGCTTGTGCAAGCTCGCCAAAAGCCGACACTCCAGCGTCACCACAACCACAAGGACCAAATAAAGTTATAACGCAAGCTATGCCTGAGACTTCTATGATAATTGAAGAGCAACCTCAAGATGTAATAAAACACACTAATCTTCCAAGCTCTAACGTTAAACTCAGCATTAAAGGCGATCGCTTGATTGCAAAAGTTTATACTAATTGGAATGGCGCAAAACAAGGCGACTTAAGACTACACTGGATTGCGCCAACTGATCCACATTGTCTCAGCAGCACTTTTCCAATCATGAAATACAAAGAAAATAACGATTATTCTTGGGCATATAGAACATTTGAGCACAATAGCGCAAACGGTACGAGCTCCTGTTATGGCACTTGGAAAGCAGAAGTTTTATACAAACCTACTAAAGTCGTAATTGGCAGCGCAACGCTTAATGTTCCTGCTAAAATCACAACAACGTCATCATCAAAAAAATAAGCTAAACCCACTTGATTTTACGCATAATAAAAATATGCACTACCATAATAATCACAAGCAAAATACAAACAATTAAAAAACCATGACGATGTTCCGAACCTGGAATACCTGCAACATTAATACCCAATAATCCTGTAATAAATCCCAACGGAATAAATATCACACTTACTAAAGACAAAATATACATCCTTTTATTGATTTGGTTTTGTTCATAGGAATGAATTTGCGCTTGAATAATTAAGCTTCTATCTTTCATTGCATCTAGGTCTTCTAGCAGCCGTATATTTGAATCCAGCGTTTGACGTAAATCAAAAATGTCATCGTCATCTAGCCATGTCAATTTATGTGCAGAGATTGCAAGAATCGCCTCCCTCTGTGGTAAAATATAACGCCTGATTCTGATGATTTTCTTACATATTTCATTGACTCTATCAGCCAAAATAATTGGTTTTTCATTTTTCACATCCTGCTCGATTTGGTCCAACTTTTGATCATACTCATCAAGTAACTGATCCGTGTGTGTGGTGATGTGTGTCAGCAAAACACTTAAAAAATCACTTGTACACTTCGGACCTTGCCCTTGAGTGAGCATCCTTTGAATCTCAATAACAGAATAAGGAGTTCTACGCTTGACCGTAATGATCAATTGTTCAGATAGCCACATCCGAATTGAAGTCATATCCTCTGGATTTTGACCTGTATTTAAATTGATTGCTCGAAAGCTAGCTAGCATGCTGTTATCAAAAATCAGCACCCTTGGGCGCGTTTCATGTGCACATAACATATCGATAATCGTTTCACTTACCAACATATGCTGTTGGAGAAACTTTTCAGCAACTGTTAAATCCAAATGGACCCACACTAATACATTTTCCTGCTTTATCTTAAACCAATCAAAAGCTTCTGGTATTATCGTTTGAGCAAAACCATTTCGATCCAGTGAATAAATGTTTACTTTACCCATCATTAACTCCATTTTGGTCTATCCTTCTAATTCTCTCATGACCACTGTAGAGAAAATAAAATCAAACTCAAGAAACTTGCCTGACAAATTATATACATTTTATGAGCAAATACACTTTATACTTTGGCAATATATTACTAAAATACCAAAAACATCTCGCTATTAAAACTAAAACAGTAAATCTGACTTATGCGTGATTATGCCAAAACCACAAAACACAATCAGCCTCAATCTAAGTACTTAAACAGTTTTAGTACACCAGAGCGTACGCTAACATCTAGAAAGCTTATTCTTGGCACGATTTTACTTACTTTAATTGCTGCATTTATTATTAGTTTCTATACCAGTAAGCCTACCACTGAAAGCACACAAAAAATCACAGCGCCATCCTCTTCGACTTTAAATACAATTTCCACGTTAACAAAGCAAGCGGAACAAATGGAAAATCAAACCACCAGAGATCATGGTGATACAGTTACCACAGCATTAGTACCTCTAAGCAAAAACAATCAAACAGACACTTCAACTTATAAACAAAACATTGACAAGGTAACAACAAATAATAAGAAACAAACCAATAATCCTTCCAAACAGGAACAAAAGAAACAAGATCAATCACTGCAATTTACTTTTTACGATACGCTAACCAATAAAACGGTCCAAGTTGATGCAAATCCTCAACCCATTAAACAATATCGTTATACCTACATGCTGCAAGTAGGTTCATATCGAAATCTAACGGACGCCAATGCCACACGTGCTAAGCTTATCTTAGCAGGGCTTAAACCCACTATTCAAAAAGTTGGGGATTGGTATCGACTTGATGTCGGACCTGTTGATAACCAACGTGATGGTGATGTATTAAAGCATAAAGTTGAAGCAGCAGGTATATCAGGTAGCATTTTACGCCAAATCGACAGGCAAGAAATAACTTAGACCACAAGTGAGTAATGATAAAATAATATTGCAACCTACATAACCGGATTATATTGATGCAGGCTTTTAAACATAATTTCACCGTTACAGAAGAATTTATCGATGTCAATAAACACGTAAACAATATTGTATACCTAAAATGGATGCAGGATATTGCTATTATGCACTCCAATGCTTGTGGCTGGACAACTCAGAGATACCATAAAAACCATTGCACATGGGTTGCTAAAACACATTACATTGATTATGTCAAACCAGCCTTCCTTGGAGAGATTATTGAAGCTCGAACCTGGGTTGAGGAAATTAAACGCTGTTCCGCTTTACGCAAATACGTGTTTACAAATAATAAAGGTGAAACAGTCGTTAAGGCTGAAACCAATTGGGTATTTATCAACACCATAACAGGGAAAGTTTTAAGCGTTCTAGCTCAGGTTCGCCACGATTTTGAGACCTTTACGTGCGTTGAATATGTTTAATAAGCTCCTTGGCAAGGTATTGATGAACAACCGTTGTTGGGTGTATTCCATTATAAAATAAAAAGCCTTGGCATAAAGGGGTTTCTTTCATTTGTACACAAGTAACTTTAACTGACTGATTCAAACCCAATTTTTGCAATATTTCATCTTTATTAAAATAAACTTCTAAAAATAATTTATCGATCGAATAAACATGGTTTGCTGGAAACACCCCAAATGTTTTTAATACAAGGTTGACACTAAGACCCGTATTATAAAGTTGTGAAACGGCTGATATTAAAACAGAGATACCTTGATACAAATATTTATTTTTTATATGTGCATCTAATAATCCCCTAACTCCTGGAACCATCGAAAAATCAGGTAAATTCAAGACGTAGATATTTTGCACAGACACACCTTTTACCATCAGGCGCTTCACCGCTTTAACAATATTATCAATCGGATGTGCTAAAGTTTGCCCATTTTGCGTTGCTATCCGAATGATGTTTTGGTAAAAGTCATTGCCACCTGCCCAAATAATGAATAACGAATTTGGATTAGGTCTATCATTGACATTTTTAAGGTATAAATCTATTTGCTTTAGTACGCCAGGCACACAATTATAATGACCATAATCACCAAGTCCATTAACACACTTAGCATTATTATCACGTCCCCAAGTGGTATCCGTTAAATAATAATCCCCAGTCTCAGCTGAAGCCACTGCAAATGAGGTATTTTGTGAATATGCACTATTGGGTGTTAGTCCCTTAATAAGCGTTAAATCTTTACCTGATTTTAAATCCATTTGTTCAATAAAATAATTTAACCATGTTTTACGCACAGGATAGTTAAGTGAGATTTCGCTTGTAATAGGAGCACCTATTTTATCCGTAATACCATATGGTTTTACCCAATAATTATTCCCTACTTGTGTCTGTGGTGGTGCACTATCGCTCAAACTATCACCAAAAACAATGATATTATCAAAAGACTTATATGAGACTTTCTTTATTGTACTTTGCTCAACTTCACAACTAATTATTACAACAATCGTAATTACAATCATAAATGCAATAAGCAAACTCCAAAAAATCCTTTTAACCATAAACACTTTCCCCTTTTATCGACTACCAAATATTGCCGAACCCACTCTTACTATCGTACTACCTACTTCAATTGCCGCTGCCATATCTTCAGACATTCCCATCGATAGCTGATCTAATTTAAGACCCAAACATGCATTAATATTATCTTTTAGTGTTGCCAATTTCTTGAAACTCACCAATTGCTTATTGTAATCGCCACTCTCTTGCAAAATACACATCAAACCGCGCAATATTAAATGGGGGCAAGCATCGTTGATTACTTTTACAAGTGCATAAATTTTATCCTCATCAGTTATTAAGATGCCCGCTTTTTGTGGTTCTAAATCCACATTGATTTGAATACACACCTGGATTTTTTTATTAAATTCTCTACAATGCAATTCCAGTTTTTTGGCATGTTTAATATCTGCTAAGGTATGTAACCAACTAAAATATTGAGCAATTTTTTTAAGTTTATTGGATTGAACAGCACCAATATAATGCCAACAAATATGATCTGACAGCTTGGGAATTTTAATCTCTGCTTCCTGGATAAAGCTCTCGCCAAAATTTCTTATTCCCTGTGAAAAAATTTCCTCAATTGCTTCAATTGTCTGCTTTTTTGATACTGATACCAACAAAGGTTTACTTGTCTTACCAATTGTTAATTGCCAAATTTTTTTTTGTAGCTGCTGTAAGTTTTGATGTAGTTTTTGTGCTTGAGCTGTATCCATCTGCTATAGTTAATTCAAAGGATCATTTGATTACGGAACATCATAGCATGAACTTGACACAATTATTATCACTTTGCGTGGAGAAAAAAGCATCGGATTTACACATTTCTAGTGGAGTTGCTCCCATTCTTCGTATTGATGGCACAATGGAAATCTGTGATCAAACGATTATTACAGCAGATGAAGTCAATACACTCATCCATAACATCCTGTGCAAAGAACAGCTTGAAAAATTTAAAACGCAACTCGAATACGACTTTTCTCTGCATAAAGATCAAATTGGTTCGCGCTTTAGAGTAAACATTTTTATGCAAAATCGAGGTCCTGCAATCGTCTTTCGTACCATTCCTGAGCAAGTCTATAGCTTAGAAGATTTGCACGCTCCAGAAATATTTAAACAAATTATTCATCAACCTCATGGACTTATTGTTGTAACAGGTCCAACAGGTAGTGGTAAAAGCACAACACTGGCTGCAATGATTGATCGTATCAATCAAACCGAAAAAGGACATATTATTTCCATTGAGGATCCCATTGAATTTATCCATAAACCTAATAAATGCCTGATTAATCAACGGGAAGTCAAACGAGACACGTTAAGTTTTAATAATGCTTTACGTGCTGCTTTACGCGAAGACCCTGACTATATACTTGTTGGTGAAATGCGTGATATTGAAACCATTCGCCTTGCGTTAACTGCGGCTGAAACAGGTCACCTTGTATTTACCACATTACACACCTCTTCAGCACCTAAAACGATCGACCGTATTATCAACATTTTCCCAGGAAATGAGCAAGCAATGGTACGTGCAATGTTATCAGAATCACTACAAGCAGTAATTGCTCAACGCTTAATTCGTCGTAAAGAAGGAGGTCGTGTTGCTGCTCATGAAATTTTAATCGCCAACACCGCAGTGAGAAACCTCATTCGTGAGAATAAAATTCCTCAGCTTTACAATGTCCTACAGACTAGCCAAAATAAAGGAATGCAAACCTTACAGCAAGCCCTAAATAAGCTATTTTTGTCTGGGATTATAGATGATAGCGAACTCAAAAAACATGAAAATACACAACCAACTTACGATTAACGTCGCCAAAAATCTGGGGTAAATAATACTAGGATAGTAAAAACTTCCAGACGCCCTAACAGCATTGCAAAATTTAATATCCAATGTGCTTGAGTAGGTAGCATTGCATAATTAACACCCACATGTCCAAGCCCTGGACCTAAATTCGAAATGCTTGCCGCTACAGCTGAAAATGCGGTAATTGATTCTACCCCCACACCCATCATACACAACCATAATATTACAAACATAATAAAATAAGCTGCCACAAATCCCCAAACACTACTCATGACAGCCTCTGACATCACTTTATTACCAAATTTAACAGGAAATACCCCTGATGGATGCACAAGCCTACGTGCCTCACGAAATGCTTGCTTGCGCAATAATACAGCTCTTACAATCTTAAGCCCACCTGAGCTAGAACCTGCGCATCCACCAATAAGACCAATCACCATTAGTAATATCGGAATAAATAAAGGCCATGAATGATAGTTTGAATCGGAAGTAAAGCCCGTATTAGAGACAAAAGAAACCACTTGAAATAAACCATCCCAAAACGCGAGATCATTACTCTTAGTTGCATCTTGAGAAATAAGTGTTAATACCACAATAACCATCATAGAAAATGCAAAGAAAATATAAGCTCTAAATTCTGGGTCCCTCCAATATACTTTTAATGATAACCTTCTAAATGCAGTAAAATGTAGCGCAAAGCTAGTGGCACTAACCATCATATAAAAGATACAAATGGAATAAATTAATGGCGTTTGCCCCCCCATTGAAGCATCACTTGGCGCAAACCCACCAGTGCCAATTGTTGAATAAGCGTAGCACACTGCATTAAACCAAGTCATGCCACCTAATTTATAACTTAAGATACAAAGGACTACAAGTAATAAATAAATACCCCACAATACCTTAGCTGTATCAGCAATTCTTGGAGTTAGCTTGTTTTCTTTCCAAGGTCCATTAGCTTCAGCACGATATAATTGCATACCCCCTACACCCAACATAGGTAAAATTGCTACCGATAAAATAATAATCCCCATTCCACCTAAGAGTTGTGTTTGTTGGCGATAGTATAAAATGCTTTTTGGTAATGAATCCAAACCATGAATCACGGTAGCACCAGTTGTTGTAAAACCTGATACCGATTCAAATACCGCATCAGAAAATTCAAGGTGCAACCCATTAGAAAGCATATAAGGAATCGAACCATATAAACCTAAAACCGACCAAATCGCAATCACAACAATAAAGCCACCTTTAATAGTAAGCTCTTTTTTAGAACGTGAACTTAGCAGCCAAAGCAGTAAACCTGAAATCATAGTGATGATAAAGCTCAACAGAAATGGCTTGCCATTGTGTTCATCATAAATCCAATTCACAATCATCGGTGTTAGCATCGTTAAGCTTAAAAACATCAAAAGTATGCCTAATACCTTAAAAATCGGACCTGGGCGCATAGAAGTCAACTTTCCTAGTATTTATTTACTCAGCATGTAGAGCTACGATTTTACTTACCTTTAAATCTCATCAACTGAAATTTTGGATAAACAGAAGCTGGCTGGTGAGTATATGTTTTTATCCCGCATTCTAGTATAATCGTCGTCAAAATAGAAACTATTCTTTAGGACAGCTTATGTCAATTATATTAAAAATGTTGCACCTTTTTGATAATAAAAAACAAAGAGAATACGTCAGTGAGGCTGGTCAGTTTTTATCGACTTATGATCGCGACTTCCCAACGCGTTCAAGCTCACAAAAAAAAGAAGCTCAAAAGCATCGTAATATTTTCAATCGTAAAACCGATGATTTTAAGTTATGAGGCTCAAATTATATACCTTATATAAAGTTTTCTTACCTAAATCCTAAAAGGTCAGACATCATCCTTCTTAATTAACTCTAAGCTTCGTGACTTATAAAGTTCAATAGGCTACATTGTATCAATTCATTGTCAAATCAACGTACCAAAAAAAATGACACCCTCTGATGCTCATGCACGACAACAAGCACTTAATCCAAAACAATCTTTTATCGTTCAAGCACCTGCTGGTTCTGGGAAAACCGAAACACTTACTCAGCGCTATTTAAATCTATTAGCACATGTCCAGAATGCACCTGAAGAAATTATTGCATTGACCTTTACAAACAAAGCCGCCAATGAAATGCACCACCGAATTTATCAGGCACTGATGAATGCTAATGGTGGGAAGCCTCCTTGTGAGCCACATAAACACTTAACCTTTGATTTAGCACAAAAAGCTTTACAGCAAAACCAGTTAAAAAATTGGCATTTGCTTGAAAACCCAAAGCGCTTACGCATCACGACCATAGATGCTTTTTGCCAATATTTGTCTAGGCACCTTATCTACGAAAGTGATGAAGCTTTTAGTGCAGATGTTACTGAAGATGCAAACTCACTATATGAACAAGCCATTGATGCACTTATTCATGACACAACTAACAATAGTCCTTGGCAAGATAGCCTGTATCGTATCCTACTACATTTGGATAATGACATCGAACGCTTAAAGTCTCTTCTGTCATCAATGCTTGCTAAACGTGAACAATGGCTGCCTATCGTCATCCAGCTTCAACTATTTAAAAATAACAGCTCTATCACAAAACAAGAAATTGAGTCAGGATTTTGTGCACTTTTCAACTCGCTAAGCACACAAGCTTACACTGTATTAAAGCTTGACGAGTATGAAGATAAATTCATTAAAATTCTTCACTTTTGTCACCCTGAGCTTAGTTCTCAACGTCTAAGTTTTACATCCAACAACGTTGAAATATGGCAATACTTAACTTCTCTTATTTTTACCAATAACAACGAATTTCGGAAAAGCTTCACTGCTAAACAAAAGCTCCCAGCTAAAGACCCCAATGCCAAAAGCCATACAAATTGGTTAATGGAATACATCAGTTTATTTTCAGAGAAAGAAAAAGAGCAAATAACAGCTATTATTGGCGAGCTTCGCCTATTTTCAAGCTTATGCTTTAGCTCAAGTGAATGGGAAATATTAAGTGCAATGACTGCCATTGCGATCCACTCTGTCCAATACTTAAAACTTATTTTTTCGCAAACGGCAAAAATGGATTTTAATGAGGTTTCATTGCAAGCGCTGTCTGCTTTAGGCAGTGAAAATACACCAACTAATTTGGCACTTTATTTAGATCATCAAATCCAACACCTCTTAATAGATGAGTTTCAGGATACATCTATTCTGCAGTTTACACTTTTGCAAATGTTAACTCTAGAATGGCAGCCCAACGATGGCAAAACACTTTTTGTCGTGGGTGATCCTATGCAATCGATTTATCGTTTTCGTCAAGCAGAAGTGAATCTTTTTTTACAAGTTAAAGACAACGGTATCAATCAGATTAAACCTAAATATTTACAACTTAGCTGTAATTTTCGCTCACAAAAATCAATTGTTGACTGGGTCAATAGCACCTTTGCTCAAATTTTCCCTAAGATAAATGATTTAAATTTTGGAGGAATTGCCTATGCGCCTTCAAACACACTGTCAGACAAAGTAAATCCCAACACTTTCACACAAAGCTATTTTCAAACCGCCGATGAAGAAGCAATACATATCGCTAATGCAATCAAATCTTATCAAAAAATTAATCCAAAGCATAACATTGCTATTTTAGTTCGTTCCAGAAGCCACCTTAAATCAATTGTACCGACGTTAAAGACACATGGACTTGCTATTATCGAAAACGAAATTGAAACACTTTATCAACAAGCAATCATTCTTGATTTGTTATGCTTAAGCTGTATTCTTTCTAACCCTCAACATGAAATATATTGGATCAGCTTGTTACAATCTAACTTATTTGGATTTACACTTCATGAACTTAATGAAATCAAGCATATTCAAATTATTGGCAGTGAAGAAAGTAATTTCATTCAACAGCTTACCCAATATCTAGCATCAAACAAGCAATACGCTCATCAGCAAAAAGCGGCTTATTTTATAGAATGGATACAGCATGAGGGCTTTATGGGTAATAAAGCGCCTCTTACTAAACGGCTTACCATACTTTGGCAAAAGGTTGATGGACCTATTATTCATCCACAACCAACACTTTATGACAATTATCTAGATATTTTAGATAAGCACCTAAGCATAGATAGGACAATAATTTGCGACACAACGCGCTTAATTGAAGCACTTAAAACCACGTATGCAAGTGCACCACCCACGGCAAATATCCACATTATGACTATTCATAAATCTAAAGGTTTAGAATTTGATTTTGTCATTTTGCCACAGCTTGAGAAAGCGACAAAAGCAGATGACAGTCAACTTTTTTTATATGAAACCACAAAGCTTGACGATCAACGCACTCACCTGTTGTTAAGTCCAATTAAACATAGTTGGGATGACACAGCTCCCGCCTTATATAAGGTCATTCAAAACATGCAGAAAAAACGCGCTTCTTATGAGCTACAACGCTTATTGTACGTTGCTATTACGCGTGCTAAATACAAAGTTTTACTTAGTGCCGTTGTAGATACCACTGACCAAGAAAATATTCGTATTCAAAAAAATAGCTTTTTATCTTTGCTACATCCTTTAGCACTAGATTGGAATTTTATGCTAAATGATCCACAGCTCAATCAAGTAGATGAAACTAAAAATCAGAATCAATTTTATAAACCCATCCAACAAGTAAAAAACTACACTATCTTGCCACTTTCGCAGAACCAAGCTTGCAATGCTCTTGACAACGCTAATTTAAACAACAAAAACCCATTAAATCATCCCGGCTTCAGTGAGTTTGTATTAAGTGATGAGCGGCGTATTGGTTCTGTGCTACATGCACTTTTCAATTACCTTTGTTACTTTCCACAGCAAGATTGGCAACCCTACTTTGAAGTTGCCACACATGAGTATGGATTAAAAAGTGACCTTAAAAAAAAGGCTTATATACAAGCCCACACCGCAATACAAAATACTAAGCAACATTACTCGTGGATATTCTCAGCAACTGGCTTTAGTGAACAAATCATGTTGAGCTTACGCTTTAATAAACCACAAAAACGTATCGCCGATAGAATTATCGCTACCAAAGATGGCTATCAAATCATTGATTACAAATTTACAACACCTGTAATAGGCGAAGCATTAGATGCTTTTTTAATAACACAACGTAAGCTATATTATAAGCAACTACTTATTTACCAGCGACAGCTTGCAAAATACTTTCAGCTAGATAGAAAAAAAATCATGCTCTACTTATATTTTCCGCTTATTCCTAATTTATTCAAGTGCTCTAGATGGTAACAACCAAATGACAAAGTAGCCACTTGTAAACCATTCCCCACTATTATTCATCTTCACTCTCTGGAGTCCAATTTGCTGGAGGCATAAGATAAATGACTTTCCAACCAGACTCAGGCGCATATTGGCTATCAGGCGATGCGACATGAATCTGACCTTTTTTATTAATAAAGAAAAGTGGAACAGCAGTTTGATTTAAGGATATAAATTGCTCCCAATTAAACTCATCTGTTAGCATTGTTGTTTTAACTTGGCCGCCTTGCTTTACCATGCTACGCAAAACCTGGTAGGATAAGTCTCTACTAAACAACCGTTTGGCAAATTTCTTAGTTAAATAAGTAAGCTTAGAATTTGCTTTGTTTTGCGCCGTGGGAAGCACAAAAACAGAAGTTTTCCCCTCAAACTCGCGATAATACTTAACCGCAGCTAAAGTATTCATTTGTTCGCTACTTGAGCATCCAAGCATTCTACCAATGCCTACTAAATTTAAGTGCCAATCAGCATGTTCAGAAACCGAGCTACCATAATAGCAATCCAACCCTTGCAATCGACAAGCTTGTACACTACGCCAACTGGTATCTGCAATCACAACATGAACGCCATTTTGAGTCAGCTCCTTGGCAATGCTACGTGCTAAAGTATTTCCGCCTATCATCAAAAAACCTCTTGGTTCAGGGGCAGATGCATGAAGTATTTTTGCTAAGAATGGAGCTGTTAGACTTTGGATAATGACCGTCCCTAAAATTACCATAAAAACAATTAATACTAATAGCTCGCCTTCTTCTATCAATTCCAGATTCTCAATCACTTTTATTGAAAAAAGTGCTGCTACCGCAGCTGCTACAATTCCACGCGGTGCAATCCAGCTAATCATCACACGCTCACGCCAATTAAGCTCACTACCTAAAATTGAAAGTGCTGCGGCAATAGGACGTACAATAAATTGTAACAATAACACTAAGATAATTGCTTTCCACCAAACTCCCTCCAGATATTCAAAGCTAACATTCGCACCTAAAATAATAAATAAACTTGAAATCAAAATAAGGCTTAAAGACTCCTTAAAATCAAGAATTTCCTCAATATGAGTATTGGGCATATTACCAACGATAATTCCCATCACGGTGACGATCAAAAGACCCCCACCTTCAACAACGTATTCAGCAATCACAAAGCTTGTTACTACAAAAGACAATACAAACATATTATTCAGATAGCTTGGCACCCATTGCTTTTTTAAAATCATCCCTAATAAAAATCCCGTGATAAGTCCGCCAATTCCACCAACTAAAAGCACCGATAAAATATGAGTGCTAATATACCAGAAAGCATCATATTGCGAAGCAGTGATCGCAGTAAAAACAATTACTGCTAATAATGCACCGATTGGATCAACGAGCATACCTTCCCACCGAATAATATTAGCAAGTTTTTCAGTGGGTCTCACACTACGTAAAATTGGCACCACTACGGTCGGTCCACTAACCGATGAAATAGCGCCAATAAGCGCCGAAACCTGCCATGAAATATTAAAAATATAGTGAACAAGCACAGTTGTTAATGTCGCTGTAATTAAAAGACCAATGGTTACGATGTTTCTAACCGTACCACCTAAACCTCTAATTTCACGAAACTTAAGAGTCATACAACCTTCAAACAAAATAATCGATACACAAATCGACACAACAGGATAAAGCATCTTTTCAAATAAAAAGGATGGACGCAGAAACTGATAATGTTCACCAAAGAGTAATTGACTCACAGGTCCTAGTAAAATTCCAACAACAAGCAAGAATAAAATTGCTGGTAATTTTAGCCTCCAAGCTAGCCATTGACAAATAAAACCCAACGATAAAATCACCATGAACACTATTGGAATATACGTTGGTGACAAAAAAAAGTTACTTACTTCCACCTAAGATAAAACCCTTCAATCAATTTGAATAGCATTCATTGTAACAAACGACAAGTGAAGCGAAAGTGTTTTTTATCTGCCGAAGCTCCTTCTCTTTACTTAATTAGGAGTTATCCTTAAACTCTCTTTTAAACACATGAATATCAGTAATAAAAGCAAGATCAAAACAATTGCTGCTCCAAACCACGGTGAGTAATCTAAAACAAAACCTACCATGTCATACATTTTAATGCCAATTAAACTAAATAATTGGATAAAGCCAACACTAAACGCAGCAAAGATAACAATTAATAATACCGTAATGTTAAAGTGCTTATATTTAGATGAATTCAAGCTGTTTGTATCAACCAGCTTTGTCATAATAATTGCATCCAACGAATCAACCCATGTCATTCCTAATGCAAATGCAATCGGCAAACACAAAATAAGCCATATAGACTCGCCCTGTAAAGACACACTTGCTGCCAACCCTAAAAGAGCGATTTCAGTAGCCGTATCAAACCCTAACCCAAACAAAAATCCAACTGGATACATTTTATAAGGTTTATCAATCAATTTAAAAATAGGTCTAAGCCAATGTGCTAAGGGCGAATGAAGATGTTTACTTTGGTTACGCCTAACCATATGGTACAAAGATACAACATTCATGCTCGCGGTAAGCCATAGAAATGTAATTGATACAATGCTACCGACAAGCGCACCTGTTGCTAACACACCTACTTTTTCTGTTTGAGTTAAACTTACACCGAGTATTACAAAAAAAGTCAGCAAAAATACGACAGTAGAATGTCCCAAAGCAAAAAACAAGCCTATTGTGATACTTGGTTTATCACTTGCTGCGAGTTTACGTGTAATATTATCAATTGCCACGATATGATCAACGTCAAAGCCATGTCTTAAACCTAGTACAAAAGCGATAAACACCATGCCTAATAACGACAAATGCTGATAGAACATCAATCCAAATACGACCCATAAAACTATACTAACTATAATAAACTTACCAAAAAACCGTTTATCACACATGACTATTTCTCTATTTCTGTACTGCTGATTCGCTCTAGATTTAAAGTTAAAAAATGTGCTGAACATGAAATACAAGGATCATAGTTACGTATCACCATTTCAGCGTACACTCTTAGCTCATCATCGGATTTATCCAACCCAAACTGAGTTAGTGATTGCTTTAAATCTGCTTCCATACATGCCAAGTTTTGCGCAGTTGGTGGGGTAATGCGTATTTTGGTAGCCCGTCCTTCATCATCAAACTCAAAGTAGTCAATTTGAATACCACGTGGCGCTTCACTTGCTCCCCACGCCTTACTTGCTTTGTAAGTCACATCCACATAAGGCTTTTCTGGATACTCATAATTTTTCAAAATACGTAAAATCTCACCTATAGCGTAATAGCACTCAATTGAACGTGCTAAGATGCTATGAAAGATGTTATTACTTGGGAAAGAGACGCCTGTGCTATTAGCTAAATCCTGTACTTCTTGTGGTAATTTATTAAAATTTAAATTTAAGCGTGTCAATGGTGTCGTCATATAAGGTTTATCATCACGTGTTGAATGCAGTGCCGTGGATTGTGGGGCATGAAATTCATAAAAATATTGATCCCAATCTTCAATTGGGAAGCTCTCTCCTTTATTTGTAACAACATGATCAGCAATAACCGGATATTGCCCACTTTGATCCATTAATGATACTTGTAAAATTTCATCAAAATTTACATCAGGATAAGGTAAAGTTGCAAACCACAGTACCACATCTTTAGCATCAGTCAATGCTTCTTGTAAGCGTGGAATAAGTGCTTTGATTTCTTTTGGTTTAGGCGCACGATAAAAACCACCAACTTTAATTGCACCAGGATGAACAGAACGCCCTCCAAAAAGAGCTAAAATATCATTGCCCAGGTGCTGCAATTTAACACCGCGTTTGATTTCATTTGGGAAGTCTTTTGCCATTTCAATCGCAGAATGATACTTTAAAAAATCAGGCGCTGCTAAAATGTGAGTATGTAGATAATGTGACTCCATCCACTCACCTAAATACATCACACGACGCATTGCTTTAATCCAAGAGGTCACCTCAACACCAAACGCTTTTTCCATTAACGTTACAACACTCATCTGATAGGCCATAGGACAAATACCACAAATACGTGCAACAGCATCAATGATCTCATTAGGCTCACGCCCTTCTAAAAATTTCTCAAAATAGCGCGGAGGTTCATAAATACGAACGTGACATTTGCTGATTTCATTATCTGTAATCTCTAAATCAAGCGCACCTTCTCCTTCAACACGCGCTAAAATAGGGACTTCTATTTTTTTAGTGCTTTTTGCAATGAAACTCATTGCTTATCTCCTGCTTGTTTAAAGCCTTGTTGCTGATTGTTGATAAAATGATATTTACGAGCAATTTGTTCATCAGTAAGCCCCATTGATTTAAGTTTTGCTGTCATTGCATCAAAATTGGCATATTTTGAAACACCATAACAGCCATAACAACCTCTATTAATTTTTGGACAAAGTGCATCACAACCATCAGCAGTAACAGGTCCCAAACATGGTTCATTATATGCAACTATGACACAAGTAATCCCTCTGTGTTTACAAGAAGTACACACAGGATCAACAATTGACTCGGACTCTACTTTAAACAATAACTGACGCACCATATGATACATCTGCTCACCACTGACAGGGCAACCTCTAACCTCAAAGTCCACTTCAACATAATCTTCAATTGCTTTAACCGTATCAAGCTCCTCTTTAGCAATCACATCCGTATGTTGTGGATACACCTCTTTTATCCACTCTTTAAACTCAGCTTTATTAGTGTTATTGCGTAGTGCTTGAATACCACCACTTGTGGCGCACGCACCCATTGCAATCAGATATCTACTATTGTCACGAATCCTTTGAATACGATGCACATCATGCTGGGTGTTAATACTGCCTTCAATAATTGCAATATCCACTTTACAATTTTCATCCACAGGACCTGCTTCTGCAAAATGCCTGATTTCAACAAGTTCTGATAGTTTCAGGAGCTTAACCCCATCATTAATAAATGCAAGTTGGCAACCATCACAAGAGCTAAACTTATGTACCGCCAGCGTTGGTTTACTTGATAAGCCACTTAATTTGTCTTGAGCTGACATCTTAGACCCCCTCAATAGATAGCAGTTTTTCTACAGAAGGATAAGCATAAACTGCACCATCTTTGCAGATAAATTCTTTACCCATTTGACAATGACCACAATGTCCAATTGCACATTTCATGCTCCGCTCTAAACTCACGAAAACTTGATTTGCCGGTACGCCAATATCAATAAAAGCTTTAGCAACATTTTTCATCATAATCTCAGGACCTACACTCATCACATAAGTATTTTGGTAATCCAGTTTAAGATCTTTTACTGTTGCTGTTACAAAACCGTTATACCATTTCCACGGTCCAAAAGGTTTACCTTCCGTTGTCGTAATAATCACTTCTGTATTGTGTGTGTTATGCCAACGCACGTATTTATCCTGATAGATTAATCCCACACTATGACGCACCCCTTGTACAACATAGAGCTTACCGTAGTTATCACGATTTTTTAGGATCATTTCTGTTGCAGCTACTAAAGGTGCATTCCCTAGTCCGCCTGTCATGATCACAACGTCTTTACCCTTGGCTTGTTCAATTGGCCAACAACTACCAAAAGGACCTCGAATACCAATTTTTTCACCTGCTTTTAACTTCTGTATGCCTTTTGTGACGCGTCCAACAACTTGAATGGTGTGCTCAAATAGCTCACGACTAAAGTCTCGATCATTAACGATTGAAATCGCGACCTCTCCTACCCCATATAAATAAATCATATTAAATTGACCAGGCTGAAAGCTATAAGATTGGCGCACTTTCTCATTCATTATACGCAATCGCAGTGTAAAAATATCTCCTGCATCCTTAATAAACTCAATAATTTCTGCTTCGTGTGGCAGGTAGGCATCTTGTGGATAAATCATTTATTTGTCCCCTGACAAATGATATTAATTTCTTCTGTGACATCAATACTCACCGGACACCAAGTAATGCAGCGTCCACAACCAACACAACCTTTGGTACGAAACTGTTCCCGCCACGTTGAAAACTTATGTGTTAACCACTGCCTATAACGATATTTTGGCTTGTCTCGATAAAGCTTACCATGCGTATAGCTATGATCTAAACCAAAGCAAGAATCCCACTCCCGTACATGTGTGCTTTCTTTGCCATCTAAACTTGGTGACTCTTTTTCAGTATGACAAAAACAGGTTGGGCAGGCTTGTGTACAATTTCCACATGATAAACATCGTTTAGCAACATCCTCCCATTGCGGGTGATCATGTTCTTCAAAAAGTGCTTTTTCTACTTGTGCTAAGGGAGGAATAGACTTGTTTTGTTTACCATATACACCATTTACCTTCTGATAGGCTATGTGCGTTTGCGCACCGCTGGCTACTTGCAACTGCAAATATTCAATGAGCATTCTGCCACTATCACCTCCAGACTCAACAACAAATCCATGATCAATTTCCGTCATCGCTAAATCGTAACCTTTATCAGCAAAAGGGGAATCTCCCAAACTTATGCAAAAGCAATTGCTGTGACAGGTTGTACAATTAGCTGCAATAATAAACATCGCTTCACGACGCACCTTATAACGCACATCTTGGTAAGCATTTTCAATAAATACACGATCTTGAATTTCAATTGCCCGTAAATCACAAGGTCTCACACCTAACACTGCATACTTTCGTTTATTTAAACATGACTCAAACTGAAGTGTACCATTTTTATCTCTCTTGACTTGCCATAATTTTTCTTTTTCCTTAAACAGCATCGGCTTAACAGACTGTACCGGTAAGCTCCATCCAAAAGCAGCTTTAGCATTGGTTTTTGTTACTTTATAATGCGCCGGAGATTGCTCATCAATGTATCCCCAGGGTAATTCGGCTGCTTTTTCAATATCATCATACACAATCGCACCTTCGCTTACTATTGGTGCTTTAACCATAAAACCCTCTTGTTTTAAATAATGAATCAAATCATCTAAACTCGTATGTGGTAAAAAATAAAACTGACTCATATTTTCTCCTTTTAGCAAATTCTTGGCAATTGCTCACCACTTAACCAATCAACGCGTCTGATACCACCAAAGCGTGTTTTCATCGTAACATAAGCCTCATTCTCACTTTCTATTTTTGCAATCACAGCTGCATCTTTTCCCTCTGGCTGAGATTGTAAACCTTGAAGGATTTTATCAGTTTCTTGTGCCTCACATACGATTAATACCTTGCCCTCATTTGCAATAAACAAAGGATCTAAGCCCAATAACTCACAGGCTGAACGGACTTCCTCACCCACTGGCAAAGCAGATTCATTTATACAAATACCAACTTGATACTGATAAGCCCATTCATTCAACGTTGCTCCAACTCCACCACGAGTTGGGTCACGCATTGTTTTGACTTTACAACCTGATTGATAAAGCATGTCAATTAAACGATTTAAAGGCATTACATCGCTTTTGACATTACAGTCAAAATTTAAACCTTGACGCTTAGACATCACAGCCACACCATGTTCTGCAATAAAGCCATTGATAATAATGTTATCTCCTTTTTGCAAGGGCGTTCTTGTAACGAAACTTTGTTCAATTACACCTAGCCCAGTTGTATTAATAAAAATACCATCTCCCTTGCCCTTTTCAACAACCTTAGTGTCTCCTGTAACAAGCTTAACTCCGACTTTTTTAGCAGCCTCTGCCATGGAGTTTACGATTTCTTTTAAATCTTTAAGAGGCAGCCCCTCTTCTAAAATAAATCCTACCGATAAATATAACGGCTTTGCGCCTCCTACAACAAGGTCATTGACTGTACCATATACCGCAAGACTTCCAATGTCACCACCAGGAAAAAAATAAGGCGTAATCACATAATTATCAGTGGTCATAGCAAGTTGACCTTTTATTTCTGGCAAGGTGGCTTGATCTTCACCTTGTAACAAGTAATCATTGGCAAATGCTTTTTTCATGAGCTGATCAATAAGGCGATTCATGGCTTTACCACCTGCTCCTATTGCCATATCGACTACACCTGTATTAAAGTTTATCTTCACACTCATACAGAAGAAGCCCTAGACCATTGATATTGATAATGCGCTGCACATGCGCCTTCCGAAGACACCATACAGGCTCCCATAGGTTGCTCTGGGGTACATGCCACACCAAACAACTTGCAGTCTTTTGGCTTTTTTATACCCCTTAAAATATCAGAACAAGCACATGCTTTGTGCTCAATACCTACAACACCCTGAGGAATGGCAAATTCCACTTCCGCATCAAAACGTGCATATTCTTGTTTAATTTTTAAAGCACTTTTAGGGATAAAACCTAATCCTCTCCACTCAAACGTTGGGCATAATTCTAAATAAGTATGAATAAGCCTTTGAGCAAATTCATTACCCTTTGCACTTACTGCGCGAATATATTGATTTTTTACGCCAATTTCATTGTTATTGATCATTTCTATCAACATTAAGATCGATTGCAATACATCTAAAGGTTCAAATCCTGCAATCACTATAGGCTTGTGATATTTCGTTGCTACAGAATGATAAGCATTACTACCAATAACAATACTCACATGTGAAGGACCAACAAAACCATTGATTTTAACTTCATCTGATAAAATCGCTTCCATTGCAACTGGTGTTAATACATGATTACAAAATATATAAAAGTTGCCTATATCAGATTTATTTGCTGTATCAATTGCAACAGCAGTAGGCGGTGTTGTTGTCTCAAAACCTATTGCAAAAAAAATGACTTTTTTATTTGACTGAGAAATAGCAAGTTTTACTGCATCTTCAATAGAGTAAACCATACGAACATCTGCACCACGTGCTTTTGCTTTTATCAGACTATCTTGGTTTGTACCTGGTACCCGTAACATATCTGCATAACTACAAAAGATGACATTCTCTTGTCTGGCTAAAAAAATTGCCTGATCAACACGTGAAACAGGTAAAACGCAAACAGGACATCCAGGTCCATGAATCATATGTACATTACTTGGCAAAAGCCCAGCAATCCCATAACGATGGATTGCATGTGTATGTCCACCACAAAACTCCATTAAATGATATTCTCTATCTGGTAATGCTACTTTTTGGATTTTTTCAATCAGCTTGTTTGCTACCCTAGGATCGCGAAAAACCTCAATATAATTCATGACTGATCCTCATTGTTTTAACATCTGAGCAAAGTCAGCTAAAGTCTGTTTGGCTTTTTCTTCATTAAGCTTACTCAATGCAAAGCCCACATGAACAAGCACGTATTCACCCACCTTAATATTTTCTGCCAGCAACACCAAAGAAATCTCTTTATGCACTCCACCAACATTAACAAGCGCCTGTTGATCTTTTTTAAGTGCAATCACTTGTGCAGGAATTGCTAAACACATTTTGTTTCTCCTTCTGGTATTTTTTAGCAGCAAACCAGGCTTGCCCTAAGCTCACACCACCATCGTTTACAGGGACAGACTCAGGAATATAAACAGTTAAACCCCTCTCTTTTAAATGCGCTAATAATAGCGTCAATAACACTTTATTCTGAAAACATCCACCACTTAAAATGACTTGTTTTATGTCTTTGACTTGTGCATTTTTATCCATCCAAACGCTTAACGCATATGCCAGCGTGCCATGAAACAAATTACTTGCCTGCGTTTGGTTTGAACTACTTAATAATGCTTTAATCAACCAAGAAATGTCCAATTGGTTGTTTGGATTTAATTTGAACAATGCTTCGTCAACGACAGGAGTAATTGCTAATGCTTCTAACTTCATAGCAGCCTCACCTTCAAAACTATTGTAATGACAGATATCTAGTAAACTTGAAATGCCGTCAAATAAGCGTCCCATACTAGTTGTAACAGGTAAACTTGAGCTATTTTGTTGTAACAAATCTAAGAATATTTTTGAATTTCGATGCTCTAACAAATACTTTGGTACACTAAGGGCAAGTTCAACACATAACGATAAGGCCATACGCCAGGGCTCTTTTTGTACTCTATCCCCACCTAGATAAATCATAGGACTAAGCTCACCTATTTGCTTAAAGCTAAGTTCAGCTATATTACAGTGATATAACTCACCACCTCTTGCAACCCCATCTTCTCCCATACCAAAGCCATCTAAAATAAGTGCTAATGCCTCTCCTTTGATGTTATGTTCAGCAATCACTGATGCAGCATGAGCTTTATGGTGTTGAATTTTATACAAAGGCAAATCAAGACGCTCAACAAAACTGGTTGTATAAAAATCCGGATGTAAATCACACCCTACTGCTGAGAACTTCATACCAAATAGCTTTTGATAATGGTGAAACGCTTTTTGAAAATACTCGATGCTATCCTGATTATCCATATCGCCGATATACTGAGACAAATATGCTTCACTCTTATCAATAAAGCAAAAAGTATTTTTTAATAACGCTCCAGCTGCAAATACGCTTGGAAGCTTCTCTTTTAGTGCTAAAGTTGTAGGTGTAAACCCTCTAGATCGACGAATCATCATCGATTTATTTGCCACAACTCGCATTACACTATCATCACTTTGCATAGCAATTTTACGATTATCATCAACGATTAAATCTGCAATAAAGTGTAATTTTTCTTTTGCTGCCATATTGTTCGCAATAATACTGCCACCAGATAAATTTGCACTTGTTACGATAAGAGCAAGATCATGAGCTTGTTGTAACCACTGCTGTCCTTGAGGTTTTCCTAACAGATAATAAAAAAGCAAATAATCTAACCCTGTTGCCGGCAGCATAAAACCGAGTTCATTTAAACCAGGAGCTAAGCTACTTGGTAGCTTACAATTTTCCTTTTTGCTCAATAATACAATTGGGCGCTGTGGCAAATGCAATAATGTCGATTCTTTGTCACCTACCATAACATATTGCTTTATGCTTTCCATGTTCAAAGACATTAAGGCAAACGGCTTCTGTGGTCGAAACTTCCGTTTACGCAACAAGCTTATGGCTTGTTCATCCTGGGCATTTAGAATCAGTCTAAAACCATTATGGCTTTTCAAAGCTAAGATTCTACCTTGATGTAAAATATCGCTCATCTCATGAAAGTGATGTGACAGTTGTGGCCCACATTTTTCACAAACCGTCGTTTGAGCATGATAGCGCCTATTTAATGGATCTTGATACACTGCCAAGCAAGAAGAACATAACGGAAAATCATTAAACGTTGTTTTATCACGATCGTATGGCAAGGCATCAATCACACTATAACGTGGACCACAGTGAGTACAGCTAACGTAAGGGTAAAGGTAATAACCACTATTTGGTGAAAAGAGTTCTTGTAAACATAAGGTACAAATGGCAGTGTCAATAGGAATTTGTGTTGCACTTTCACCTTGCTCACTCTTTAAAATTTCAAAAGTAGAATATTTTTTTGCAGAATCAACAATACTCATACTGATCATTTCCAATCTTGCTAAAGTTGGCAGATGTGTTTTGATTGCGTCAATAAACAACTGAGCATGTTTGAGTGTGGTGTCTAGTATAATTTCAACACCTCTTGGTGTGTTCTGCACACTACCATTTAACTTAAAATCACGAGCCAAACGATAAATAAAAGGTCGAAAACCCACACCTTGCACAACGCCGTTTGCTACAACCTTCACACAGCCTTTCATAATTTCATACCGTGTTTATTCTTTCTTTAATCAAACTTTTTAGCCAGCTAACCCATATATTTAACCCTTGACCTGTTTTTACAGATAACTCAAACACCCTTGCCTCAGTACGAATCTTACGTATATTATCTATACAGCGCTTAGTATCGAAATCAACATAAGGTAATAAATCTGTTTTATTGATCACAACGGTATCAGCATAATAAAACATATCTGGATACTTAAGAGGTTTATCATCTCCTTCAGTTGTTGAAATCACAGCAATCCGATGATGCTCTCCTAAATCAAACATAGCAGGACAAATCAAATTGCCAACGTTTTCAATAAAAACAAAGCTATTCTCTGCTATTGCTAAATGTTCAAATGCATGACCAACCATGTGGGCATCCAAATGACATGTTTTACCCGTATTGATTTGATAAGCCTGACCACCTACTTTACGTATTCTATCTGCATCGATTTCTGTATGTTGATCGCCTTCTACAACAGCAACTAAATACTTTTGTTGAAGTGCAGAAACTGTCTTTTCAAGTAGTGAAGTCTTACCAGAACCTGGACTGGATACAAAATTTAATGCTACAGCATTTCGTTTGTCTAAATATTCACGATTATGCTTTGCATGATAATCATTGACTTCTAAAATCGCCTTTTCAATTTCAATACTATCAATTCGATGCTCATAATGGTGGTGATCATGCTCATGATAGGTATTACCTTGACATCCACAAGTTGTACACATTTTTGCTCCTTAGATGTGAAAATAAAAAAACGTTCAATTGCTCATTTCAATATTTTTAACCAACATTTCTTGACCACTTAAGATATGCTTCTCATATGATTCACAATTTGGGCAAGCCTGATATAACTTAAATAATCGATACACATAATTGCATCTTAAACACAAAGCCTTACCTTCTTTGAGCTTGACCTCCAGCTGTGCTTTTTCTAAAAGGGTGTCTTTTGCCACAACTGGAAACCAAAATCGGATTGATTCAATATCAACTCCTGCAATCTCGCCTATACTCAGTATTACTTTATTGATCTTATTGGTGCTTTTATACTTCTTTTTTATAAGCTGATCAGATACGATTTTAATGACACTCTGACAAAGAGAAAACTCGTGCATATACTAATTGTCAATCACTTTATTTATTTGCAGAGTAACACAAATCACATTTTTCACTAAAGCGTGCACTACTTATATTTAACCTTTTTATGATACAACGCAAGTTTTTGTTGATTAGAGCTTTTCATTAGCGTCATTATCAGGTTATATTGAAAGCTCACTTGAGTGTAGCTTTTTTTCTCATGTCAGATAAACGATACTTTTTAATATTTAATTGCGGTAGCTCATCAATTAAATTTGCTTTGTTTAATCATCATCAAACTATGGCTATTTTTTTTGGAATTGCAGATAAAATTGGACAAAGTGATGCTTGCTTTTCTTTCGCAAATGCAGCACAAGATAAACAAACGTTCACCCAATCTAATATGAACTATAGACTTGCATTTGGTTTGATTGTAGAAACATTGAAAAGCTATGATTTTTTTGACTGCATTACAGGCATTGGACATAGGGTTGTGCACGGTGGTCATCTTTTCAATGAAGCTGTTATTGTTGATCAAAGCGTAATTACTAAAATCAAACAACTCATTCCTTTAGCACCTTTACATAACCCTGCAAATTTAGCTGGTATCGAATTTTGCTTAACGCACTTCCCTCATATTCCACAAGTCGCAATGTTTGATACCGCGTTTCACCACAGTATTCCTGAACATATTCATCGCTATGCAATTCAAGATACATTTTATTATGATCAACACGTAAGAAAATATGGTTTTCATGGCATTAGTCACCACTATGTTGCTAAAAATGCTGCACAATATTTAGATATCGAAAGAGGCAATTTTATCAGTGCACACCTAGGTAACGGTTGCAGTATTACTGCTATCAAAGAAGGTAAAAGCATTGACACCAGCATGGGATTTACGCCACTAGATGGTCTTGTTATGGGCACACGCTCAGGCGGCATAGATCCTGGAATATTTCAATATCTACACAAACAACTAAAAATAAGCATCGATGAAATCACCACTCTATTGAATAGACAAGGTGGTCTGTTGGCACTTTGCGGCAAAAGTGATATGCGCGACATTAGTAAAATGATTACTCAAGGAAATAAAAAAGCCGAAACTGCATTAGCAATTTTTTGTCACCGTGCTGCAAGCTTCATTGCAAGTTATATGATGTATTTTGATCGTTTTGATGGTCTTATTTTTACCGCTGGAATTGGTGAAAATAGTGCTTTAGTTCGCCAAAAAATCATAAATAACCTTAATAACCTTGGTTTTAAAATCAATGATAAATGTAATCAGGCACCAAAAACATATACTGAAATTCAAGCACACAACAGTAAGCGCATCATGGTACTTCCAACCAATGAAGAACTGATGATTGCACAAGCATGTCAGCACTTAATTTAAGTCACTTTAGGAAGGAATAAACATGCCACTCCCGATTGTTTTACTGCCAACCGGTCAAAGTGTTGGACTCTTTTCACTGAAACAGGGTTTAAAACATGCACTTGAAGAACAAGGTTATACGGTTAAACTGTTTAACCCTTTATTTGACTCTAACTTATCTTCTGTCGATATTGAACAATACTTTCGCCAAAATCGTGTAAAGGCATTTTTTGAGCACCTATTGAATATTTATGATCAAAAAAGCGAAGGAACTGATATTATACTAATTGACGGCATATTTATCAAAGAACACAATCATAATGATTTTAAATGGCTCAACACATTTACTTCTCTTTTTAATTCCACTCTGATTCATGCTTTTAATGCAGATGTCGTATTAATCGCAAGACAAGGCAATAAAAACCTCTTAGAGCTTGAAGCACAACTTGAACACTATAAACAGCAAATTCCTAGCCAATCGCTTGTTGGCGCCATTATCACCAAACTCAATGCCCCTATTGATAAATATGGTAATAACCGTTTTAGCTTATTAGATGAATCTTTACCTTCTGTTATGACTAACATGATCACAACAGCAAATATTAAGGAAATGCCTATTTTTAAAAACCATAATTTGACCCTGCTTGGTGTGACCTATTGGCAAGATAAACTTGCTTTTCCACGTGTTATTGATATTGCCAATTGGCTTGGGCTTTCAGCTGTACACGAAAACTTTGACCACAATCGGCGAGTTCAAGTCGTTACTATGTGCTCACGTACTATCGATCACGTTGTAGATGAGCTTAAACCAGGAGTGCTGATTATTACTGCTTCTGACCGTAGTGATATTATTTTGGCAACAACACTTGCGGCGCAAAAAGAAATTCAAATTTCTGGACTTATCCTTACTGCATTTTCACTGGTCAATAAAAATGTGATTGACTTTTGTTTACATACTGCTCAGCAAACTCAACTCCCGATTTTTGCGACTGAAAGTAAAAGCATTAGCACTATTTTAAAACTTGCCGATATTGACTATAGCAGCATTCCAAAAGATGACACTGAGCGCTTAGTGTTGCTTAAAGCTTTAATCGCTGAACATATTGATATTAGAAAAATTGAACAACGACTACAAAAAGGAACTATCAATAAAAAAATGTCACCTCCTGCATTTCGTCACTATCTTATTAAGCGTGCGACTGAAAAGCAAAAACGTATTGTGCTGCCAGAAGGATACGAACCACGTACAATTGAAGCCGCCATTTTTTGCACTAAACGTAAAATTGCTGAATGTATTCTACTTGGCAAACGCGAGAAAATTTTAGAAATTGCACAAAAGCATGGTTTAAGCTTCTCTGATACACTCAAAACAATTGATCCAGATAGCATCAAAGAAAAATATGTAGCACCTCTAATTGAGAAGCGTAAGCATAAAGGCATGACAGATGTTTTGGCGCGCGGGAGTTTAGAAGACACTGTCACCCTTGGCACAATGATGCTTGCCATTGGTGATGCAGATGGTTTAGTAGCTGGAGCACTAAATACCACAGCACATACCATCTCTCCTGCATTAAAAATTATTAAAACAAAACCTGAATGCTCGATTGTTTCTTCAGTTTTTTTCATGTGTCTAGAAGATCAAGTATTAGTTTATGGAGACTGTGCAGTTAATCCTGATCCTAATGCACAAGAATTAGCCGAGATTGCTATTCAAAGCGCAGAATCAGCTGATGCGTTTGGAATTGATCCTAAGATCGCGATGATCAGCTACAGCACCGGTCAATCAGGGTATGGCGTTGACGTTGACAAAGTGCGTCAAGCAACAGAAATCGTTAAACAAAAACGACCAGACTTAGTCATTGATGGACCTTTACAATATGACGCTGCAACAACATTGTCTGTTGCTTGCAAAAAAGCGCCACAAAGTCCAGTTGCAGGATATGCCACGGTACTGATTTTTCCTGACCTTAACACAGGAAATACGACTTATAAAGCCGTACAAAGAAGTGCTAATGTGCTAAGTATTGGTCCTATTTTGCAAGGTCTTAACAAGCCTATTAATGATTTATCACGAGGCGCTACAGTGGATGACATTATCTATACTATTGCAATTACCGCAATTCAGGCTGGAGCACATGAGAAAAAATAATAAAATAAACATGGTCGCAACGGGATATCCCATTTAAGAAACACTTATTTACCATACCTATTACCTTACTGCTTCCTAATTATCACGATCATACATCGCTTTAGCTATGAAGGACGTGCTCATAGTAGATCTTGCTAACCATAGGGGAAATAGCATCTTCTACCACCTGCGATAACTGACCATCCTTAACGAATAACCGCTCACCTTGAACGCCATAAAAAATGACATGACTGATATTCATATTCAACGCATTTGCCAAAGCAAGTGAAGGTGCCACACCAATATGATGAGATGATAGAGAACCCTTAATAAATTTAGATATCTCATTCGCTTTCAGACAAAGTATTTCTCCTATTCTCAGACCCGCATTCACCGCATCAATAAGAATAATTTTTTGATAACCCTGCTCTAAAAATCTAAGTAAATTCAAACCAGGTCGATCTACAATCTCAACATCAACTCTATGCTTGGCAATTAATCTTTCTTGGATGTTTTTAGCAACTAACCACCCAAATTGATCATCACCAAAAGGCGAACCAATTCCTACAATAAGGACTTTATGACTTTTTTTATTTCTCACACACCCTCTATGATTTAGTCACTTTATAAAACGAGTAAAATTGTAATGCATTGTTTTTAGATTTTCTTTTGCAATCTAAGTAAAAGCAAGCTTAACTGTTAATCTCTCTGGTTTTTAACGTATGCTTATTAGCAAACCAAAGATCAAAACTACATTCTAGTCATTGTTTTTTACTTAGTAGAACAGACGTTTGCAGTTGTATAAAATTTATATACCCTTTCTATATTCACTTTAATTCGGATTGTAACCTAAAAAATAAAAAAACATTCTGTAGAAAAAACTACCATCTTCAACGATTGTCATCTGTTTAATATTTCTATATGCTTAAACGTTCATGTGACTGCCAAACTTCCAAGTGCTTTTCATGCGTCTGAGTTTGCACAATCAATTACTAAAACTGAATCATTAAAGGATAAAAAATGCGTAGCCATTATAGCTCTGACATTAACGAAAAACTGATTGACCAACCAGTAGAAATTTGTGGTTGGGTACATCGCCGCCGTGATCATGGTGGTGTGATTTTTTTAGATATTCGCGATAGAAGTGGCTTGGTTCAATTGATTTATGAACCTCAAAACCAAGATGTATTCACACTTGCAGATCACGTTCGTCATGAATATGTGATAAAAGCTAAAGGTATTGTAAAAGCACGCCCTGAAGGTCAAGAAAATCCAAATCTCGCCAGTGGTAAAATCGAGATTGTTGGACATAAACTTGAGATTATCAGTCATGCCAAACCCATTCCATTTCAAATTGATGAACATCAACACGTTGGTGAAGATGTACGCTTAAAATTTCGCTACATTGATTTGCGACGTCCTGAGATTCAACAACGCTTGATTCAGCGTGCACGCATTTCACAATTCATTCGCCGATTTTTAGATGAGCAAGGTTTTTTAGATATTGAAACACCTTTTTTGACCAAAGCTACACCTGAAGGTGCACGTGACTATTTAGTGCCAAGCAGAAATCATCATGGCAAATTTTACGCCCTACCACAATCACCACAGTTATTTAAACAAATATTGATGGTTTCTGGTTTTGATCGCTACTATCAAATTGTTAAATGTTTTCGTGATGAAGATCTACGCGCTGATCGTCAACCTGAATTTACTCAAGTCGATATTGAAGCCTCATTTATTAATGAGGCACAATTAATGTCTATCGTGGAGAATATGATTCACTCTCTTTTCAAACATACAATCAATGTCGATCTACCACAGAAATTTCCTATTATGAGTTACGCCGAAGCGATGGATAAATATGGTTCTGACAAACCTGACCTGCGCATTCCACTTTATTTTGTTGATGTTAAAGAAATTATGAAAAATGAAGAGTTTAAAGTATTTTCTGCCCCTGCTAACGACAATAACTCTCGCGTCATTGCGATGCGTCTGGCACAAGGTAATAACAAGCTTACGCGTAAAATGCTAGATGATTATACAAAATTTGTCGGCATTTATGGTGCCAAAGGTTTAGCATATGTCAAAGTCAATAATAAAGCACAAGGTAAAGAAGGATTACAATCTCCTATTGTTAAAAATCTCTCTGAACAAGCTCTAGATAAAGTACTTGCTACAACGGGTGCTGAAGATGGTGATATCATTTTCTTTGGCGCAGGACGTACAAATATTGTTAATGACTCTATGGGTGCTCTACGCGTTAAAATTGGTGAGGATTTGCAATTACATACTAAAGAATGGGCACCACTTTGGGTTATTGATTTCCCGATGTTTGAAGAAGCAGATGACCGTTTATATGCACTACATCATCCATTTACTGCACCCAAAGTCGATTCATGTGAAACGCTGATTAGCAATCCAACACAAGCTTTATCACGTGCTTATGATATGGTTATAAACGGCTATGAAGTTGGTGGTGGTTCTATCCGTATTCATGATCAGAAAATGCAACAAACCGTGTTTTCTCTACTTGGTATTAGTGAACAAGAAGCCAAAGAGAAGTTCGGCTTTTTACTTGATGCTTTACAATATGGCGCACCTATCCACGGTGGTATTGCTTTTGGTTTAGACCGTTTAACAATGTTGATTACCCACACCACGAATATCCGCGATGTTATTGCTTTTCCTAAAACACAAACTGCAAGTTGCTTAATGACTGAAGCACCAACCGAAGTAAGTAAAGAACAGCTTTATGAGCTTGCTATTCAAACTGTTATACATGAAAAACCGCATAGCATAGAAAAACCCAAATATCAGACACTTTAAACAAGTAGGTTAAGCTTAAAACCATCTATCTTTCTCTTTTAACCATAAATCCTGCTGATTTTTTTCTTAATTTCCTCTACCATTTGACTGTTCATTTTTCGTTTTACACTTATTAAAAAAGGAACCATCATGTCAGAACATTTAGAACGAATTGCTAATGCCTATATACTTGAACAAAGGCGCACACGACGCTGGCGGATATTCTTTAGACTCTGCTGGCTTGTTGTTGCTCTTTTAATCATCGGTCTATTATTTAAAACTTTTAGCACCCCTCCCATTAAAACAGAAGACCACATCGCCTTGGTAAAAGTTGATGGTGTTATTGCTGATGATAGCAATGCTAATGCCACACGTATTAATAACAGCCTAGATGCGGCTTTTGAAGATAAAAACACCAAAGCTGTAATTATTGAAATCAATAGCCCCGGCGGCTCACCTGTTCAATCCGATAATATTTATGAACATATGCGCTATCTCCAAAACAAATATTCAAAAATTCCACTTTATGCCGTATGCCTTGATGTATGTGCATCTGGGGGTTACTATATTGCCTCAGCCGCTAAAGATATCTATACCAATAAAATGACTATCACAGGATCAATCGGTGTGCGTGCTGATGGATTTGGTTTTGTCGAGTTGTTAAAGAAAATTGGTGTAGAACGTAGACTCTATACATCCGGTAAAGATAAGGGGTTTTTGGATCCTTTTGAACCGCAAAGTGCAGCACAAGTAAAAGAAATGGAAGCAATGCTTACCCAAACACATCAAGTCTTTATCAATGCTGTGAAGGCAGTTCGAGGTGACAGACTTAACCTTAAAGCCGAAGATAAGATTTTTTCTGGCATGCCATTTTCTGGCATTCAAGCGAAAGAATATGGTTTAATTGATGACTTTGCATCTGTTGACAGTTTACAACGTGATAAATTCAATAATATGAAAGTCATTAATTTTACTCAACCGTTAAATCTATTTGATCAATTAAGTCAAAAACTGGGCACTGGAGTTATGTATCAAGCTGCTAAAGCCAGTAATTTGAAATTACAATAAAAAGATACGTGCCTCGATGAAATGGACTTCTAATCTAGATGCTCGCTCGTTTGAGCCAACTCAACTTCACAGAACCTAGTGTTAACCATTTAAATTACTCAGCAGCGCTTTACTTTATAATGGCATCCAGAGTGTAAAATTTCCGTTTTCTTTCAACCTGTCTTGCACCCTCTTGTTGAACTTGTAAGAACTCCTTACAAGTTGACTCTTCCGCCAATTCCCCCTCAGCATAGATGTTTTTCAGGTGCATGGTAATATTTTGCGGTTTCACCTGAAATAGTTCTGCCATGTGTGCCTGGGTCAACCACGCGGTTTCATCTTCAATGGTCTGGGTCAGCCAATTCAGAAACGCAGAGAATTCCTCGTAGCGTTTTCTGCCGTAAAGGGTGCGGCCGATATGCCAGTCGGATGTATGAAGGATTTTCATTGAGCCTCTACTGTTGTTTGAAGCTCTTCAACAGGTTCCTCAGTCACATCGATACTTTGCAGTAAAGCTGAATACTGATCGGGGTCATTTTCCTTGATTTTCCGCAAAATGAAGTTTGCTGTGGTCTTCATTTCTGGAACATCAATAGGTAAAACACTTCTCTCAAATACGCCCGCTAAATGGGAAAACTCATTGTTGATGCGATCCGTTAGTGACGCAGCCAATGCATCATCTCCGAAAAATCGCGCTAACTTGTCATCTTTTTCTACGGCATTGGGGTACTTGTAGTACAGGAATGCTTCAAGAAACTTCCGAGCATTGTTCCCGAAGTTGTAGTAGCAATCGTGATTCTCATTACATTCGATCTGGGCGTGGGCGCATTTATAAATTTGATGAAACAGGAAATTAAACTCTGTGACGTAGTCCTTGAGATACCGAGGCATCAATGTAATGTCACTGGCTTGATCCGTTCGGATAATGATGAAGTATTGAGACTTGTTTTTGTTCAAAGCGCCGGGAAGCCGCTTCAGATACTTCAAGAAATCCAGGTTGTGAGTCGAAATAAATAGCTGCTTAAAACGATCACGTTCCTTTAGCTCACCGCCATCTTCATATTTCCCCGGCGTTACAATCTCGGCATTAATAAGGCTGTAGACAAAAAAGATATGGTTTGCATCCAAGCTGGAAATGGGATCATCGATCCAGATGATCAGCTGGTTACCTTTAGTCTCTATGTCTTCAAGCTTGGCCATGAAGTAACAGAAAGCTATCAGGCTGCATTCACCCTCGCTGAGGTGGAATGCTTTTTTGTCGTTCCGAGTTACCTCAAACCTGTATCCAGATGATGCGTCCCCCGGGGTTTCTTCAATGGCTTTGAGGGAAAGGGACTGATGACCAAAGAAATTATTCAGATAGTCGTTTACCCGATCAGCTCCTTTGCTTTCATCTTTTAGCTGGGCCTTCAGTTCATTGATCTTTGCTCGCTTTGCATCGACCTTTTCCTTTGCAAATTTCTTAGCTTCTTCCGCCTTGCCCATTGTCTTATTCAGCGCATCAATGGCAGTGCATTCATCTTCATATTTTATATCGTTTATGAATGTATGAACTTCATGGAGGCGGAGAGCAGCACGAGCTTCCGATTGATCTGAGCTTAGTGAAGTCGTAAACTGGTTAGATTCGTTTCTGAGCTGCTCATACGAATCCCTGACCGCATTCAAATCTTCTTCAATAGACTCAGGTGTTTTAAACTCAAGAGGCGCAAAAATGTCATCTCTTCGTTTTTCGACCTGTTCTTTTATGGAGTTCAAGCTCTCACAGTAAGACGTTGATATGGTCGATAACTGTTCTGCCAGTGAATCCAAGTCAGCTGTAAAGTTAGTGTAGAAATCTGAGTTTTTGATTTTCAGTAGATTAGGAACTCGGGATCGCTCACGTTCAATCGATCCAAGTAGGGTTTCCAATGCTTGACGAAGCTCTTCAGACTCCTGATTAAAATGAATTAATGGTTTGCTCGTCATCCATAATGAAACGCAGGTTGTCCCGGACAAAGTCCTCATTGAAAACCCGAACAACCTGACCATGACTGGTTAGTGAGTTTTGGGTGGCAGTACTGCCGCCATTAAAAGCCAATTGAAACTCAGGTGAACTATATTTGTCTGAGATCGATCCGGTTTCGAGAGCTCTGAAAATCCGCGAGAGCGTTGTTTTACCGGAGTAGTTCCGGCCATAAAGAATATTGATCTTTTTAAACTCAGCGATGTTGTTGTCACCATCCCGCACAGACGATGCCCAGCGGAAGTCCTTAAAAACCGCTATGTTTTTGATCGAGTCAATTTTCTTTATCTCGCCGCTCATCGCTATTTGACCCCCTGATATTTTTTGAAGTTTTCAGCCTGCTCGAAGATCTCTTTATAGACCTCGTCGCGGTCCACAGGAGGGTATTTGTGCTTGGCAAGAAGGAGGATCAGCTCGACTTTCAATTCGGCTTTAATGTCATCACGTTCATTCCAGTCGGTAAATCTGGATTTATCATCAACGACTTTCTTAACCTCCTTGGCAAGACTCAGCAATTTGTCTTCCGGGTACTCAAAGTCATACTTGATCGCCAGAGCCAGCAGAATGTCATAAAAAGCCTTCTCCTCGAAGTCTATACCGAGGTCGCCGAAGGATTCCTTTTCCTTTTTGAGTGCATGGAACAGATCAATGATCTCATCGGTGAAGTCTTCCAGTACGTTGCTGATCAGAACATCCTGTTCCTTGCGTTCGTTGTATTTTTCCACAAGGGCTTTGAATTTCTTTGAGAAGTTTGTCCCTTTAATCTTGTTGACCTTCTTGAAGTCATCGATCGCTTTGGCCAGCAGTTGCTGCAGAAGTTTTATCTTGGTGTTCGGCAGTTTGATCTTTTCGATCTTGGCAAGGTAGTCATCATCAAAAATGTCGACTTCTTTACCGTGGTTTTCACCCATTTTGAAGATCTCTTCAACGCCGTCACTTTGGAGGGCTTCCTTTATCATCTCACGTACACGGGCATTCATTTGTGCCGTGTCAGGAGCATTGCCCTTTGTCAGCTTGAATACGATAGACCTTACGGCGAGGCAGAAGTGAATGTGGTCACGTTCCGTTTGGCTGAAAGCCTCACTTCCGCAACAAATGTCATAGGCGGCCTTTAAACGCTTAACCAAATACATGAAGCGTTTTTCAATCTCTTGAGTCACTTGAACAAATTCGGCCGCCATATTCAGGCATTCCAGCTGTTGAAGCGGGGAGCCGGAAAAGTATGCGGTTTTGTCGAACTTGTGAAACAGCTTGCCGAGCAGATCTAAATGGTCTTTGACAACAACAATCGACTGCTCGATCTCTTCAAAGTTTGAACTGTCGGTCTTGGAATACTGAGCAAGTGCCTGATTCATCTGACGCTTGATGCCGATATAGTCGACCACTAAACCTTTTTCTTTGCCTGCAAATTTACGGTTAACTCGGGATATCGTTTGAATGAGGTTGTGCCGTTGGATCGGTTTGTCGATGTAGATGGTATCCAGAAACGGGACGTCGAATCCTGCTGTCAGCCACATATCAACGACAATAGCTATTTTGAAATTTGATTTCCCATTCTTAAATTGCCTGTCCAGCTCCTTGCGGTAGTCCTTGTTTCCAAGAATGTCGTAAAGCTCCTTTGGATCATCTTTGCCACGGGTCATGATCATTTTGATCCGTTCCATTGGCTTGATTTCCTTGCGCTCCTTCTCGGTCAGCTCAGCACCTTCCTCACGGACCTTTATTTCCGCCCATTCAGGCCGCAGCGCGATAACTTCTTTGTAAAAGTCATAGGCAATCTGCCTGCTTGAACTGACAAACATGGCTTTGCCTTTTACGGTTGATCCTTCTGAAACCCGATTTTCATAGTGCTTAACAAAATCCTGAGCCAGCGCCTTTATCCGGTCGGGATCACCAAGGATGGCATTCATCTGGGCATTGGCCTTCTTGCTTTCCTCGATCTGATAGTCGGAAGCACCATCTTCCGCGCACTGGGCGTAGTAGTCTTCTATCTCCTCAAGTTTTCTGTTATCCAGCAGCACTTTTGCAGCCCGACCTTCGTATACAATACGAACCGTAATCTCATCCTTGACGGATTCCGTCATGGTATAGGCATCGATTACCTCACCAAACACGTCCAGAGTGGCATCAATCGGCGTTCCGGTGAAACCGACATAGGTTGCATTGGGAAGCGAATCATGGAGGTATTTGGCAAAACCAAAGGTGCGTGTAACGCCATTCTCTGTAACCCGAACTTTTTGATCCAGATTAATCTGGCTTCGGTGGGCCTCGTCTGAAATGCAAATCACATTGCTGCGATCCGTCAGCAGCTCAGTATCTTCAGTGAATTTGTGAATCGTGGTCAGGAAAACACCGCCGCTGTTACGACCCTTTAGTAATTCACGAAGGTGCTGACGGCTTTCCACGCTGATGATGCTTTCATCACCCACATAGCCTTTCGCATTGGTACACTGCCCGGACAACTGGTCATCCAAGTCAGTTCGATCCGTTATAAGGACGATGGTGGGACTGGAAAAATCCACGCTCTTCATCAATAACCGGGTCAGAAAAAGCATGGTGAAGCTTTTTCCGCAGCCGGTAGCGCCAAAGTAAGTTCCACCTTTACCGTCGCCCTCGGGCCTGCGATGCAACTTTATATTTTCATAAAGTTTTGTGGCAGCATAATATTGTGGATAGCGACAGACGATTTTTTCATCCTTTTTAGAGGTATCCGGGAAATAGATGAAGTTTCGGATAATGTCCCTGATCCGATGCAGGTTGAACATCCCTTTAACCATGGTGTAGAGGGAATCAATGCCATCTTTCTCAACAAGGTCTGCGCCATCGGTTTTACGCCACGCGTAGAAAAACTCATACGGGGCAAAGAAAGAACCGGCCTTATTATTGACACCGTTGCTAATCACACAAATCGCGTTGTATTTAAACAGCTCTGGAATATCCCGGCGGTACCGGGTTGTCAGCTGAACATAGGCATCGTGGATGGTTGCTTCTTCACGAATGGCGCTTTTGAATTCAAAAACCACCAAGGGCAAACCGTTGATGTATATAATGCCGTCAGGTATCCGTTTTTCGTATCCAAGGATTTCAAACTGATTCACCACCTTATAGATGTTTTGGGTGGCGTTATAAGGGGCAACTTCCTCGGCAACGACGGTTTCGACCTCCGTCGGCTTCGGCTCACGCAGTTCGGTAAGATCCCGATAATCCAGCAACTGGATATACAGATCTTTTTTGCTGCGGTCTTCACGCTTCAACAAAAAGCCATCAGAGACCATCTTCATGATGGCTTTGTTACTTTCATAAAGATCAGATGCGGAAAAGACCTCCAGCTTGCGAACAACCGACTCAACCTCACCCGAGGTAATGTTATCGGCTGCATACCGCTTAAAAAGATATGCTTTTAAATCTTCCTTGATCAGAACCTCATTGGGCTCTCTTGATATAGTTTGTCCAAGAACGTGCTCGTAGCCTTCAACTTCCAGAAGCTCGATGATTACAACTTCTAACTTTTCCTCTGTGAATTTAGCACTCATGAGCTATCCCTTTTTCTTTTTAGCCAACTCGAAATGAAAGCCCAAGATTGAATCCTCTGGCTTCTGGTCTTTCAGAGTTAGCCGCACAAATTCATCAATCGAAAATCCCTCATCAAAGTCATCACTGGGGATCATGTCTGAATTCAATGCACAGATGTATTGAAAATTATTTTCCAGCGCTTTTCGGTTCGCATGCATAAGCGCAAGTGCTCTTTGCCGAGAATCAACACCATCAAAAATGCTGCTGTCATGAAATAGAAAGTCTATGCCGCTTCGTTGGTTCATTAATTCAACAAGCATCAGGTCGTAGCAAAATATTTTCATCTTACCAACACCCTCGCTGCTGCTTTTATGAATCTCAACGTCAAGCTTATAGCCATTGTCAGTTGTGTTGACAATCAGATTTCCGGGCTCATCGTACAAAGCCTGAGAGTTCTCGTTGAATAGCGCGACTGCTTTCTCCCACTCGGTTCGATTTTGCTCATAATCACGCTGCAACTTTGTTTCTAATTCGATCTTTGAAGCCTTGATATCCTTTTTATGTTGAGCCATTTCTCGGATATTCGAAATCTTGTTCCTTATGACTTCAAGCTGTCCTTTTTTCTCAACCACACGTTCTTGAAGAACGGAAAACTCTTCCAAAGCCCCATGGGTTTCTAAGAGCCGGAGAAGTTCAGCTCGCTTATCAGATGTCGCCTTGATATTCTCTTCACTTGAAGCCAATGCATTTTTTAATTGGGTAATCTCTGATTCGAGAAACAGCTTACGGTTCTGGATAATTGCTTTGTGGAATCCTTTGGCCTCTTCAAGTGATCTTTTTATGTTGTCAGCGAAGTGTATACCGGCTTCTGAAAAAAGCTTTTCAACTGAGCTGGTATCGGGCGTTTTTTCTTCCGACACCGTTTTTTCATATCTTTCCTGCTTACGTCTTAACAATAGAGCCTTATTGGTAAGGTCATGTATTTCCCCGGTTAATCGATCTGCCTGTTCCTGCAATTCTTTATACTGGGGATGGACATTAAAAGACTTAATGGCATCA
This sequence comes from Candidatus Nebulibacter yamunensis, assembly GCF_024208055.1. NCBI lineage: Bacteria > Pseudomonadati > Pseudomonadota > Gammaproteobacteria > Thiotrichales > Francisellaceae > Candidatus Nebulibacter > Candidatus Nebulibacter yamunensis. The sequence goes on along the minus strand of NZ_JAMBMW010000001.1, from coordinate 311 downwards.
GATTCCTGCTTAAGCTCTCGTTCGATTCGAACCCGTTCCGCTTCTAACTCTCCTTGAGTGGCCACGATGCCCGCTTTGATCGCCGAGTTTAAGGCCTTTGTTGCGCTTTCTTTTTCCCTGATCTCCTGCGCTTCTGAAGCGTGCAACCAATTCAATCCCAGCAGGTATGCATTATTAGAGTTCTTTCCAAACCGTATTTAATCTAGCAAAATAGCTATTTAAAAATTAAAGGTGGATATGATCAATGAGATGGGAAACGATAAACAAGTTAGCAGCAGATGAGTTTCGTCGTTTAACAGGTGTAAAAAAGC